>JBGTFN010000406.1:0-1999 GCA_041747275.1 Gemmatimonadaceae bacterium
TGTCCTGCACCACGAGCACCGGCAAACCCAGGCCTGCAGCGGCTTCGGGCCGTTCCACCACCACCGCCGCCGCGCCCGCGTCGCGCGCCTGCTCGAGCCAGTCGTGCGCATCGTGGTTTTCACCGCGCAGTGCCACGAAAAGCGCGCCGTGCGTGGGCGTGCGTGTATCGGTGGAGACGCCCGAGAGCGCGCGATCATCGAGCCGCGGCCCCGATACCAGCTGTGCACCAAGCGCCTGCGCCGCGCGACGCAGCGTCCAGTACGCATGCGGCCGCGTTGGCTGGACAGCCGGCGTGCCTTCGAACTCTATACCCGGACGCACAGCGGTCATGACAACTCCGCGACAATCGCCGCTTCATCGAATGGCAGGCGCTCGGTGCCACGCACCTGATACGTTTCATGTCCCTTGCCCGCCAGCAGGACGACATCGTGTGCGCCAGCGATTCTGAGCGCATGCGCAATCGCCTCGTGGCGGTCCTCGATGCGCACGCGCGGCGTGTGACCTGCATCGGACGACATACCCGCCTCGATGTCGTCGAGTATGCGTTCGGGATCCTCGGTGCGCGGGTTGTCGCTGGTGAGAATCACACTGTCAGCGAGCCGTTCGGCGATCGCGCCCATTTCAGGGCGCTTGCCGCGATCACGGTCGCCGCCGCAACCGAACAACACGTAGACACGCGTCGGCACACCGTCTGGAGTACAGGCAAACGGCCGCACCGCGCGCAGCGCCCGTTCGAGTGCGTCAGGCGTATGCGCATAATCCCGCAGCACGGTAGGATGTGCTCGAAGGCGCTCGAGTCGGCCTGTCACCTGCGGCACATGCTCCAGCATTGCCGCGAGCTTCGCGAAGTCACATCCGAGTGCCCAGGCCGCAGCAAATGCGCCGGTTGCGTTCACGACATTGAAGTCGCCCAGCAGCGGTATGCGCAATCCGCCGCGCTGCCCGGCATCGCTTGCACCACGCGCACGCAATGTGAACGCGCTTCCGGTCGCATCGAAGCGCACGAATTCCGCGCGCAACGTGGCGTCTTGAATCATCGGAGACGGCGCACCATCAGGGACATCAGCAAAAAACGCCAGCGTACGCGGCGCCGGTGGCAAGGTGCCCCACGCTGGCTCGGCGGCGTTGACGACGGCGACACCATCCGGCTTGAGCAGCGCAATCAGGCGCGCCTTGGCCGCAAAGTACGACGCCATCGTTCCATGATAATCGAGGTGATCGCGCGAGAAGCTCGTGAACACGACGACATCGAACGCCACACCTTCCACCCGCGACTGATCGAGCGCGTGTGACGACACTTCGAGTGCGACCGCGCGGATGCCAGCGTCGACCAGATCGCGCAGCAGGCGCTGCATTTCCACTGGCCCGGGGGTGGTGAGCCCCTGCCCGCCCGGCATCGGCACACCCTCGCGTCCAGTGAGCACACCGAGCGTGCCCACCGAAGCCGCAGGCACCCCGCAGTCCGAGAGCAGCGCGCGCAGCAGGTGCACGGTGGTGGTCTTGCCATTCGTGCCGGTCACTCCGACAAGCCGCAGGTTGTCGGCGGGACGATCGTAAAAGGCTGCTGCCGCAACAGCGGCGGCGCGCCGGCCATTGCTCACCTGAAGCACCGGGACATTCGCTTCGAGCGCGTCTTCGGCGATGATGAGCGACGCCCCTGCGCTCATCGCCGAGGCGACGAATGCATGTCCGTCCGCCGCGTAGCCACGCACGGCGACGAACGCGCCGCCGGGCACAACGGAGCGACTGTCATCGGCAATGCCGAGAATGTCGTCAGGCATGCGTGGAGGTGAGCCAACGATGAGTCCCGCCGACTGCAGTGCATCGACGATACGCGAGCCCGGCACACGTCTAACGCTCGTCGTCATCTGTCGTCTTCAAGCACGATCACTGAACCGGTGCGCACGGTGGTGCCAGCCGCCGGTCTCGTGCGCGCCGCCAGACCACGACGCACGTCGCGCCGCACGTCCACACGGAACCCGGCCGCGTACAACGTGC
>JBGTFN010000407.1:0-4063 GCA_041747275.1 Gemmatimonadaceae bacterium
AGTTCGATGAGGGTAAAGCCTTTGCGGGTGCGGTTCCGGGGCATGTCCGTATCTCCGTGAGGATGAGGGTTCGATCGACGCAGTCTCATTCGAGTCCGGCGCGACACTGACCACTAAGGCAATGC
This sequence comes from Gemmatimonadaceae bacterium, assembly GCA_041747275.1. Taxonomy (GTDB): domain Bacteria; phylum Gemmatimonadota; class Gemmatimonadetes; order Gemmatimonadales; family Gemmatimonadaceae; genus JAABRT01. Next base: position 126 of record JBGTFN010000407.1, read on the forward strand.
GCGGGCCACGCCGGAACTCGTACGGAAACACGTTGCGGTGCAATCACTTACATCTTTTCACCGCGCTGCCGATCACGGTGATGCACACCGCGTTTCGCAAGAACTCTTGCACCGTGCAAAACGGCCCGGCACCACATGGAACGTGGGCCGGGCCGCGCATGAAACACTCGTGCTGCACGTGTGACAACGCCGCGAAGTGCTACGCCGCATCCTCTCCATAACGTGCCAGCTTGCGATACAACGTCGACGGATCGATGCCCAACACCTCGGCCGTACGGCTCTTGTTGCCGCTCTCGTTCTGCAGCACCCACGATATATAGGCACGCTCGATCGCTTCGAGTGTGGGCGTGGACGGCGCACGATCTGCCACCAGCGGTTCTGCACGCCGTTCAACAATGCGCGCCGGCAACGCCGAGGCTTCTATTGCTGTGCCAGGCGACAAGATCACCGCGCGCTCGAGCGCGTTCTCCAGCTCACGCACATTGCCTGGCCACTGGTACGCCATCATGGCATCGCGCGCTGCCTCGGCCAACACCTTGATCGGCTCACTGCGCTGCCTCGCCACGCGTGACAGGAAGTGCTCGGCCAGTAACGGGATGTCGTCTGCACGATGACGCAGCGGCGGCAGGTGCAGCGCGATCACGTTCAATCGATAGTACAAGTCACCGCGAAATGAACCGCGCTTGATCTCCTCTTCCAGGTCGCGGTTGGTCGCGGCAATCACGCGCGCGTTGATCGGAATGGACTCCGTCGCGCCCACCGGGATCACTTCTCGCTGCTGCAACACACGCAGCAGCTTCACCTGTGTCGCAGCCGTCGTCTCGCCGATTTCGTCGAGAAAGAAGGTGCCGCCCGCCGCTGCCGCAAAAAGACCAGCCTTGTCTTTCACGGCGCCGGTGAACGAGCCCTTCACGTGTCCGAACAGTTCGCTCTCGAGCAATGACTCGGGCAGTGCGCCGCAGTTGATCGACATGAACGGCAGCTCGGTGCGGCCGCTCAGGTCATGCACATAGCGCGCGATGACTTCCTTACCTGTGCCCGATTCGCCGGTGATGAGCACCGTGCTGTCCGTTGGCGCGACCATCTCCGCCATGCGCAATGCTTCCTGCCACGCTCGGCTTTTGCCGATAGCAAGCACGCTGCTGCTGCGATCGCGCTTCTTGATTTCCTGCCTGAGCACCGTGTTTTCGGCGCGCAGCTGGCGATGCTCCACCGCGCGGCGCAGGATCGCAAGCAGCTCGTCGTTCCTGAACGGCTTCTGGATATAGTAGAACGCACCCTCGTTTACCGCCTGCATCGCCGACTGCAGCGTGGCCTGCGCTGTCATCAGGATCACCGGGCACGACGGGTAGCGCTCACGCACTGCGGCAAGCACCTGCACACCCGTCACATCCGGCATGCGGATGTCGGTGAGCACCACGTCCGGTTCGCCATCGTCAAGCCGGTCAAGCCCTGCTCGTCCACCGAGCGCGGGCACCGGATGGAAGCCCTCGCCCTTGAGCAGAATGCGCAAAGACTCGAGGATTCCCGTTTCATCATCGACTAGCAGGACACGCGGCAGCGCCTTCGCGCTGGATCCCAATGGTGTATTCACAACTACGCTCGGGTCAGGGACAGGGGTTCGTCGGACTGATCGCTGGACTGATTCTGTGACGGGTTTCTGAACTGATCGTTCGACTGATTTTCCGATCGAGTCGGGGTTTCGGACAGCTTCCTACTTCGATTCCAGTCCGGGGCTCCATCATTCTCCTGCGCAGCCCCGGACACCTGCGCGCGCGGCAACAGCAGCGTGAACCGCGTGCCACGCTCCAGATGATCAACGAGCACCACACCGCGATGCGCTTCGGCGGCGCGGTGAACAATCGGCAGGCCGAGTCCTGTGCCACCAATCTTGCTCGTGACGAACGGTTCGAAGAGACGATCACGCACCGCATGCGGGATGCCCGGACCGTTGTCGGTGACGCGCACGGCGATCGCCGGTTCATCGAGCGCCGTGTCCTGCGCCGGCTCGACCTGTACGCGAATCTCTCCGCGTCCTTCGAGTGCCTGCACCGCGTTCAGCACGAGATTGAGCACGGCGCGGTGCAGCAGATCGTCGTCACCAGCGACGACCAGCGCCTCTTCATCTGGAGACGGATCGATCACTATGCGCACACCTTCACCGCACGCCGGATGCTGTCGGACCACCAGCACCGCCGACCGCACAATGGCCGCTACGTTGACCGGTGTGAGGTGCGCGGCGCGAGTTCGCGCGAAGTCGAGAAACTCACTCAACAGCCGGCTCAGCCGGTCCGACTCGCGAACGGTGAGAGCGAACAGCGCCTGCTCGTCATCATCCGCCTCGGCACGTCTCTGACTGCGACGCGCAAGCTGCTCGGTCGCACTGCGAATGGACGCGAGCGGATTCTTGATCTCGTGCGCAAGCGAGGCGCTCAACTCGGCGACGGCTTGCAGCCGCTCCGTGCGCACGTGAAGCGCCTGCAGCCGCTTGCTGTCGGAGATGTCCTGGAAGATTGCCGTGGCCGTGCGTGCGCCACCCGGCCCCTCACGTTCCGCACTGGTCGTCGTAAGACCCACGAGTACCGTCTGGCCGTCTCTTCGGATCACGCCCTCCACCCGCGAGCGGCGCGTGCCTTCCCGAGCCGTACGCTCCAGCACCTCGGCCATTTCCGGCGCAACTTCCGCGAGCGCTCCCAGTACCGGGCGGCCGACGAGACCGCGTAGCGCGATGCCCAGCAGGTCGGAGGCGGCGGGGTTGGCGTAGAGCAGATTGCCCGCCGCGTCCACAGTCACGATGCCGGACTGGATACTGCGCAGAATGTCCGCCGCTTCCAACTGCACCTTTACCAGCTGGGCGGCCAGCGCATCGCGTCCGTCACCCGCCTCGCGCAGTCGTGCCGCGATGAATCCGCTGCCGATCGACACCACTACGAACACTCCGACTTGCACCCAGATCGCCAGTGCCGGCGATTCGAGGCGGAACCAGAGCACGTCCACGGAATAGAGCGCGCTCGCCGTCACCGCCACGAACAGGCCGTCCTTGAAGGGCAGCAGCAGGGCGGCCACCGCGATGACCAGGATATAGAGGGCCGCAAACTGCGAGCTCCAGCCACCGGTGATATGGACGACGGCGGTGACGAGCAGCAGGTCGAGCAGGCACTGCAGCAGAAAGAATCCGCGTCCGGTCGGGCGACGGTATATTTCGCTGTACATCGCGGACGCGACCGTTGCCAGCAGTGCGGTCGCGAACGCCAGCGTGGCCACCAACGTGTCCTGCGGGTCCGCCCGCTCCCAGACGAACACGGCGGCGACCAGGATGGCGAATCCGATCACCACGCGGCCCAGCCAGACCCACCGCAGCACGCGGTACGGGTCGAGCATGCGTTGGACCGTGATCTGGGGATAGGTTGGAGTGTACCGCACGTTGGGTCAGCGACGAATGTCGAAGATCTGAAGTGCGAGCTGCCAACCGGCGCGGGTTGGCAGGGTCGCAGGATGCGAGAGCCGCGGATCGCCCGCGAGTCTTGCAGAATGCATGACTTGTACGAGCAGGACGAATCATGAGCGCGCCCGTTTCCACCTCGCATGCCCCCTGACCCTGCCAGTACCGAAGTTGCCCTTTCCGCCGGAACCATTGCGTTCCGGTTGGCCATGGTGGTTTTCCTCGTCGCTGCCAACGCCTTTTTCGTGGCCGCCGAGTTCTCTCTCGTGGCCGTTCGCCGCAGCCGCATCGAGCAGCTGGTCGCGCAAGGCAATCGCAGCGCGATGGTCGTTCAGAAGGCGCTGACGGAGCTCGACCGGTACATCTCGGGCACGCAGCTTGGCATTACGCTGGCGTCGCTGGCGCTGGGCTGGATCGGCGAGCCGGCCATCGCGGTGCTCGTGGACGACGCGCTCGGGGCGATCGGCATTTCGCTGCCGAGCGGTGCCGTGCACAG
>JBGTFN010000408.1:0-6664 GCA_041747275.1 Gemmatimonadaceae bacterium
GATGCTCACGCCGTTCAGCTCGCCAGCTGGTTCGCCGACTACGTCGAGCGCGATGTGGTAGATGTGGCAAAGGGGCCGTGGCGCTGACGGCATGCCCCACGGGGCTTTGGCGTGATGTGTGTGCGAGTTGTCACAGACTAGTAGACGTTTGCGGGAAATTATGAAAACGTTTACAGGGTTGTTGTAAATCGCGCTTTCCGGTTGCTGCAGTGACTCGCACCGCGCCGATCACGATCCGGGATGTTGCCCGCGAAGCGGGCGTCTCCCTCGCCACAGTCTCCCGCGCCCTGAATGACGGCGCGTATGTAACCAAGGAGACCAGGGAGCGCGTACGTTCCGCTGCGGATCAGCTCGGCTACCTGCCGCATATCGGCGCCAGAAGTCTCATCACCAAGCGCACCGATACGCTGGGTGTACTGCTCCCTGATCTCTACGGCGAGTTCTTTTCGGAGCTTATCCGCGGAATCGATCGCACCGCGCAGCGATATCACTTCCACCTGTTGCTGGCCAGTTCACACAGCGACGCGCGTGAGATTGCGGCTGCAGTGGGCAGCATGCGCGGTCGCGTGGACGGATTCATTGTGATGTCTCCCGACACAGCAGCGTTTGCCGCCCTGTCCACGCTGGCTCGCTCGTATCCCGCACTGGTGCTCGGTGGGTCGCAGGATCTCGGCGCATTTGCGAGCATCTCGGTCGCCAACTTCGATGGCGCGTTGGCGATGATGCGCCATCTCACGTCGCTGGGGCACCGCGACATCGCATTTTTGTGCGGGCCCGACGGCAATGCCGAAGCCGCAGATCGCTTGCGTGGTGCGCGGGCGGGAGCGAGCGAAATGCAAGCCGTCTCGCTGCGCGAACTCTCCGGGGACTTTCGTCAGGATTCCGGCTACGCCGCAACGCGGCTGCTGTTGCGATCGCCAACGCTTCCTGACGCGATCTTCTGCGCGAACGACGCGATGGCTGTCGGCGCAATCGCGGCGCTGAACGAAGCGGGCGTCAGCGTGCCTGAAGAACTCGCAGTGGTGGGCTTTGACGACATACCCATTGCGCGCTATCTGTCACCGCCCCTCACCACGATCCGCGTGCCCATCGCCGAACTCGGCGAGCGTGCGGCTGAGCGATTGATCAAAGCGTTGCAGGACGTCGTTCCCCTCGAAGCACATCGCGAAGTCGCGATGACATCCCTTGTTGTCCGCGCCTCGTGCGGCGCAACCGTCCGTGCCCCCATTCGGAGAACCGTACCATGAGACCGACCATTCGCGTGCCGTACCGTTGGTGCTCGTTGATTCGTACCTTCTCCGCGGTTCGACACACTATGCACCGAATGCGCGTAGGCCTGCGCGCGGGAGTGTGGCTCGCCGTCCTCGCCGTCCTGCCATTCGGTGCTGCTGCGGCACAAACGTCCACCGGCACCGTGCGCGGCTACGTCACGGATGAAGCCGGCGCACCCGCGGTAGGGACCACGGTCAGCGCCAGGAATCTTGCGTCGGGGCTGCAGCGCTCGGCTCTCGTGAACGATCGGGGCTCCTACGTGCTGCTCGGCTTGGTCGCGGGCGACTATGAGATCACCGCCCGCCGAGTTGGACTGCAACCCGTGACCCGCCGACAGCAGGTGCAGATCGGACAGACGCTCACGCTGGACATCGTGCTCTCGGCGGCCGCCGCCACCCTGTCGGCGGTGAACATCTCTGCGACATCGACGACGGCGGCGGAGACGCGCACGTCGGAGGTCGCAACAAACATCAGCACGGCGCAGCTCGAGAACCTGCCGACATCCGATCGGAACTTCCTGAACTTTGCACAGCTGGCGCCGGGCGTTCGTATCAGCGGCAGCAACAATGAATCCACAACGAAGACGTTCTCGGCTGGCGCGCAGACCGCCCAGAATGTCAACATCTTCATTGATGGTGCGAGCCTCAAGAGCGATGTGCTGCCCTCCGGACTGTCGGGACAGGATGCCAGTCGCGGCAATCCGTTTCCGCAGAACGCGGTGCAGGAGTTCCGCGTGATTACGCAGAATTACAAGGCCGAGTATCAGAAGGCGACGAGTGCAATCATCACCGCCACGACCAGGTCCGGCTCGAATCAGTGGACGGGCGGATTCTTCACATACGGTCAAGGCACCAACTTCACCGCGCTTGACACGTTCGCGCTCGTGCAGAGGGGCGCGCCGAACTCGACATTCCAGCGACCCACGCTCTCACGCTTCATGGGCGGAGCGAACATTGGTGGTCCCATCGTTGAGGACAAGCTGTTCATGTTCGCCTCGTACGAGGCCAACATTCAGGACCGAAGCAACACGGTGAACTTCAACCAGTTTCCCGCCGCGCTGCCGGATTCGGTGCGACAGACGTTCGAATCACAGGCGGGCTCGTTCACGTCGCCGTTCAGGTCGCACCTGTTCTTTGGCAAGCTCACCTTGCAGCAGTCCGAGAACACCTCGTACGAGGCGTCGTACTCCCTGCGGCATGAGACGGATGTCCGAGGCTTTGGCGGCGGCACGACTATTCAGTCCGCCGAGAACGTTCGCAACGATGTCAACAACTTCGTAGCAAAGCGAACCAATGCCTCAGGCAACTCGCTGAATGAAACGCTGTTCAACTTCTCGCGTGCGACGTGGAACCCCTCGCCGGAGGATGATGGCACGGTGGGACGCAACTACTTCGGCGTGGGCCGACTGGGTGGTCGCGATACGTACCAGGAGTTCATCCAGGATCGCTATTCGATCCGTCACGACTTTACCTATACCGGCTTTAACGCTGGCGGCGAGCACGTGATCAAGATGGGTGGCAACTTCGACGCGCTCGAGTACACCGCGACCAAGTTCTTCAACGGCAACCCGGTGTTCAACTATCGCGCGGAGGACAACTTCGCCTTCCCATTCGAGGCGTTCTACGGCACCGGCAATCCAACCATCAGTCGTCCCAACAAACAGGTGGGCTTGTATATCCAGGACGACTATTCGCCAGTGCCGCGCCTCACCTTCAACATCGGTGTTCGTTGGGACTACGAATCCAACCAGTTCGACAACGACTATGTCACGCCCGCGAACGTCGTGGCCGAAGCGGCGCCTTTCAACCTTCCCTCGCGCTACTTCTCCACCGGCACCGAACGCACGCCGTTCCTCGGCGCCTTCCAACCGCGCATCGGTGTTTCGTACGCGCTGAACGAATCGCAGTCCACCACCATCTTTGGCGGCGGCGGTTTGTTCTACGACCGCAACAACTTCAACAATGGTCTCGACGAACGCTTTCGCCTGCAGTTCGCCGTTGGCCAGTTCAGGTTCTCGAGCAACGGTGCGCCGCGTGATGGTCAGCCCACCGTCGTGTGGAATGATCGCTACCTCAGCAAGGAAGGACTCGACGAGTTGCTGGCCACCGGCACCACTGGCAAGCCCGAAGCATTCCTCATCGACAACGACACGCGTCCGCCCAGTGCGCTGCACTACAACGCCGGCATTCGTCAGCTCGCAGGCAGCTGGCAGCTCTCCGCGACGTACATGGGCATGCAGAGTAAGGATGGCTTCACATACATCCGTGGCAGTCGCAACCCGAACGGGTCGTGTTGTGCGCAGCTCCCCTCGTTCGGCGCGTTGCTGATCTCCAGCAATGGACCAAAGACGTGGTACAGCGCGATCGCGCTGCGAGCAGACCGTCCATACCGATTCGAAGGCAGTGATCGGTGGAACTGGGGCGTTGGCGTGACATATACGGCGCAGAAGGCAGAACGCATCGGTGGCGATCTCTTCTCGCTCGACTATCGCACCGTGGAAGACTATCCGCGCACGCCTTCTGCAAATGACGTACCGCACACCGTCGTGGGCAACTGGATCGTGGACATCCCGGTGATCGGTGGCATTCAGTGGTCTGGCTTCCTGAGCCTGAACTCTGGAGCGCGTTACACCATCATCGATCAGTCCGCGGGCAACTCCATCGATCAACAGCGATTGCTGCTCTCTGCGGGCCAGACGCCCGCGCAATCGTTCCTCGGGATCGACGCCTTTGGATACCGAAACATCGACATGCGGCTTCGCAAGGACATTCCCTTGCCCAACGGACGCCTCGGCATTGTGGCGGATGTCTTCAATGTGTTCAACTACCAGAATCTCGGCTGCTTCGAAGGCTTCATTCCCACGCTTCCGAACACGAATGACAACCTGGGCCGGGCGTTCTGCACCGTGTCTGATTCGCGACGCGCACAGGTAGGTTTGGTCTATGATTTCCGGTAGCGCATGGCCAGGGCGTGCGCGCAGCACGTCGCTGGCCATCGGACTCGCCTTGCTCGCTGTTGCGTGCGCACGCAACGGCGTCACCGCTCCGGCGCCCAGCGCGCCGGAGTTCACGCCATCAGTGCGCGAAACCGCCCTGATCGACACGGTCGCGCAACGCACATTCAACTGGTTCTGGGCGAACACCAGCGCGACGACGGGTCTGACGCCTGATCGTTGGCCGGGACAGGACTTCTCGTCCGTCGCGGCGATTGGATATGCGTTGACCGCGTATCCAATCGGTGCGGAGCGTGGCTGGGTCTCGCGCGGCGACGCGGCCACTCGTACGCTCACAACGCTGAGATACCTGTACGCACTGCCGCAGGGGCCGCAGCCATCGGGAACGGCCGGATACAGGGGATTCTTCTACCATTTCCTCGATTTCACGCAGGGACATCGGTTCCGCACCGTCGAGCTCTCCACCATCGATACAGGATTGCTGCTGGCGGGCGCGCTGTTCTGTCAGTCGTACTTTGCTGGCGCCGACGTCACGGAGTCCGCCATTCGCGCTTATGCCGACTCACTGTACTTCCGCGTAGAGTGGCCATGGGCGGTCACCCGCCCGCCCGCACTATCCCACGGCTGGCATCCGGAAACGGGATTCATCGCGTCAGACTGGAAGGGCTACAACGAAGCGATGATTGCGATCGTGCTCGGTCTGGCGTCGCCTACGCATCCGCTCGATGCGGAAGCATGGACGGCCTGGACCAGCACGTATTCGTGGAACGAGTTCATGGGTCAGCCGCACCTCGATTTTGCGCCGCTTTTTGGTCATCAGTACTCGCACGTCTGGATCGACTTTCGCGGCATTCGCGACGAGTACATGCGCGGGCGTGGCATCGACTACTTCGAGAACTCACGGCGTGCGGTGATCTCCCAGCGTGCGTACGCGATTGCGAATCCCATGGGATGGCGCGGCTACGGCGCTGACATCTGGGGGCTCACCGCGTCAGATGGGCCCTTCGACGGTACGCTGACCATTGACGGTCGGGCGCGCGAGTTTCACTCGTACTGGGCGCGCGGTGTTTCGTCTCACGAGCGCCGTGACGATGGAACGATCGCTCCAACGGCGGCCGTCGCATCGATTCCGTTTGCGCCGGAGATTGTGATTCCAGCGACCGTCGCAATTCGCGAGCGTTACGGTGCGATTGTATTCGGCGAGTTTGGTTTTCTTGACGCGTTCAATCCAACGTTGCGCGATGCATCGGTCACGCTGATGCACGGTCGCGTTGATCCCCAGCTCGGATGGGCAGACACCGACTATCTGGGCATCGATCAGGGGCCCATTCTTGCCATGATCGAAAACTGGGAGAGCGAACTCGTGTGGAAGGTCATGCGCAGCAACCCGCACATTGTGCGCGGCCTGCGGAAGGCCGGCTTTGCGGGTGGCTGGCTGGATAGCACGCCCGCGGCGCGATGACGCCACGCTCGCGTCACACCATGATGTGGCTCGTGGGCATGGCGATGTTCACGGTCGTGTCTGCGTGTGGAGAGCGGGGCGACCCGAACGAAGTGCGGTTCTGGGCGCTCGGTCGCGAGGGGGAAGTCGCGAAGGAAATGATGGCGGAGTTCGAGGCCGAGAATCCGGGCATTACAGTCAGGGTGCAGCAGATTCCTTTCAGTGCGGCGCACGAAAAGCTGCTCACGGCACACGTGGGGGATGTCTCACCGGATGTTGCGCAGATCGGCAATACGTGGGTTCCGGAGTTTGTGGCGCTGCGTGCGCTCGAACCGCTTTCTGATCGTGTTGTAGCATCGTCAACCGTCGCTGAACGCGGCTACTTCGCCGGTATCTGGGACACGAATGTCGTAGGAGACACGGTGTGGGGCATTCCGTGGTATGTGGATACACGCCTCATGTTCTACCGCACCGACCTGTTGGCGGACATTGGACGATCCTCTGCGCCGGCGACATGGGCCGATTGGCGACTTGCCATGGAGGAGATTCAGCAACGTGCGCTGAGTGAAGGCAAAGAGCGTCGGTGGGGCGCGTTCATTCCCACGAACGAATGGAATCTTCCCGTGATTCTTGGATTGCAGAGCGGCTCGCCACTTCTGCGCGAGGACTTTGGTCGTGGTGCGTTCGCATCACCGGAGTTTCGACGAGGCTTCGAGTATCTGGTAGCGCTGTATCGAGAGGGGCTGGCACCGGTGTTCGGTAGCAACGATGTCGCGAATCTTTATCAGGAGTTTGCGAACGGACGATTCGGATTCTATGTGTCGGGACCGTGGCAGATCGGCGAGTTTCGTCGCCGCATGCCGGATTCCGTCCAGAACGCCTGGGCCACCGCGCCAATGCCTGGTCCCGACTCGAGTACACCCGGCCTGTCGCTCGCTGGCGGATCGAGTCTCGTGATCTTTGCATCGTCCGAGCGCAAGCCTGCCGCATGGAAGCTG
>JBGTFN010000409.1:0-4140 GCA_041747275.1 Gemmatimonadaceae bacterium
GTTGGCGGAGGCTGAGGCGGCAACGGCTGCGGCGATGGATGAGGCTCGCCGAGGACTGGCGGTCTCGGTCGCCGCCGCACCTGTACCTTCCGCCACAGGCGGCGGTGGCCGCGGCGATGACGCGTTGGTCGCTGATAACGAGGCGCTGAGAAGCAAGCTCGAGGAAGCGGCGGAGCGCACCCGTCAGATCAGCGAGCGTGTGCGATTCCTGCGCCAGCAAATCAGCAACGGGGGCGACAAGTGACCGATTGGCGCAATGTGGTGCGCGTGCGGATCGTGGGTGAAGAGTACACGCTGCGCACGGAGGCCAGCGAGGCGCACACGCGCGCGGTGGCCGAACATGTGGACAAGATCACGCGGGCGATTCTGGACAGTGGCGCAGTGGTCGAGACGCACAAGGCGGCCATTTTGGCGGCGCTTCAGATCACGGATGAGCTGTATACTGAGCGCGCGGCGGCAGAAGCACTCGCGGAGGATATCCGCGGGCTGGCCGGCGAGCTCAAGCCGCTGCTGCCGCCCGCCAAGCGAGGAGAGGACGGCAGCCTGCTTTAGGCGGACTGCTTGAGGCTGCCACTTCCCAGATCAGATGGAGTTGGTGGCACGCTCCGGTACGTGACGGGACCGAACTGGTTGCGGCGACCGAAATTCGCCCGTAGGTTGCGGTTGGTTAAATAGGTTGCGCGCTGGTCACCGTGCAGCGCGACCGTGACTTCCGAATTCCGCGCGAGATCGCGGTGAGGTGATAGATCCATGGACAGCATTCCGCTCGCCGCCATCGTCGGCGCGCTTGGCGCGGTCGTGGCGGTGCTCGCGTTTGTCTTTGGTCGCCGCGCAGGCGCGGCCGCCGAACTCGAGCAGCAGCGCCTGTCGCGCACCACCGCTGAGGACACCGCCAAGCGCCTCTTGGACGAGGCGACCCGTGAAGCCGACACCCTACGAAAAGGCGCGATTGTCGCGGGCAAGGAAGAGCTGATCCAGCTGCGCGAGCAGTTCGAAGGCGAGGTCCGAAAGCGTCGCACAGAGGTGGAGCGCGACGAACGTCGCATTCAGGATCGTGACGACCAGTTGCAACGGCGCGCCGAGGGACTGGATGGACGCGAGCGCGAGTTCACTGCGCGTTTCGCCGTGCTCGACGGTCGCGATGCACAGATCGCCGAGCGTGAAGGAGAGGCTCGTCGCCTGGTCACGGAGCAGCAGCGACGTCTCGAGCAGCTGGCTGGCTTGTCGCAGGCCGATGCCAAGGCAGAGATCATCAGGCGTCTTGAAGATCAGGCCCTGGCAGATGCCGCCAGCCGACTTCGTGAGATCCGGGAATCGGCAAAGCGCAACGCCGATCGCGAGGCGCGCAAGATCGTCGCGCTCGCGGTCCAGCGCGTCGCGGCAGAAACGACCGCGGAAACAACGGTGAGTGCGGTCGCCCTGCCAAACGATGAGATGAAGGGGCGCATCATCGGCCGCGAAGGCCGGAATATTCGTGCGTTCGAACTGGCGACTGGCGTGGACGTGATCATTGACGACACGCCCGACACGGTCGTGGTGTCCTGCTTCGATCCGGTTCGACGGGAAACAGCGCGACTCGCACTCGAGAAGCTGGTCAGCGACGGTCGCATTCATCCGGGTCGCATCGAAGAGGTCGTGGCCAAGGCACGCCTCGAGGTGGACGCGCAGATCCTCGATACGGGTGAACAGGCTGCGTATGAAGTCGGCGTCGCAGGACTGCATCCGGAGTTGATCCGTTTGATTGGCCGCATGCGGTGGCGCACCAGCTACGGGCAGAACATTCTGAGTCACAGCAAGGAGGTGGCGTGGCTCGCCGGCATGATGGCCGCAGAGCTTGGCCTTGATGTCGCGCTCGCCAAACGTGGCGCGTTGCTGCACGATGTCGGCAAGGTGCTCACGCACGAACATGAGGGCACTCACGTGCAGCTTGGTGTCGAGGTCGCCACCAAGTACGGTGAAAATCCGCTCGTGGTGAATTGCATTGCGGCTCACCACGACGACGTGCCACACGAGAGCGAAGTCTCGGTGCTCGTGCAGGCTGCCGATGCGATCAGCGGCTCTCGTCCGGGGGCACGACGCGAGGCGTTCGAAACGTACGTGAAGCGACTCGAGGGATTGGAAAAGATTGCCTCGAGTTATCGCGGGGTCGATCGCGTGTTCGCGATTCAGGCGGGTCGCGAGGTGCGTGTGGTCGTGACGCCTGACCAGGTGGACGACGTGCGTGCGGCGGCATTGTCGGAAGAAATCGCTCGCCGTATCGAGTCGGAGTTACAGTATCCGGGGCAGATCAAGGTGGTGGTCATCCGCGAAACGAGGTCGATCGACTTTGCCCGCTGAACGCATCGATGGAGCGGCGATCGCCGCAGCGATACGCGAGGAGGTGACGCGAGATGTCGCGGCGCTTATCGAGCGTGGCATCGTGCCGGGTCTCACCGTCGTGCTTGTCGGCGACGATGCGGCGAGCGCGGTGTACGTCGCGAACAAGGAGAAGGCTTCAAAGGCCGCAGGAATGGCTGGCGAAACGATCAGGTTGCCAGCGAGCACGTCGCAAGCCGAGCTCATTGCGCTTGTGGATGCGCTCAACATCGACGAGGCGGTGCATGGCATCCTCGTGCAGATGCCCTTGCCGACGCAGATCGATCCGGACGTTGTCATAAGACACATCGCACCCGAAAAGGATGTTGACGGCTTTCATCCCATGAACGTCGGCAAGATGCTGATCGGACACACCGACGGTTTCATGCCGTGCACGCCGTCGGGTGTGATCGAGATGCTTGTGCGTTCAGACGTCGAGACGAAAGGTGCCGAGGTCGTGATCGTCGGTCGCAGCAATATCGTGGGAAAGCCGATGGCCGCGATGCTCGTGCAGCAGCGTGTCGGCGGTGACGCGACCGTCACGGTGTGCCACAGCCGCACGCGTGATCTGGGTGCGCACACGCGACGCGCGGATATCCTGATTGTTGCGGCGGGACGTGCGGAGATGCTTCAGGGCGAACACATCAAGCCCGGTGCAACGGTCATCGACGTCGGCATGAATCGTGTCGATGATGCATCGCGTGCCTCCGGTCATCGGCTGTGCGGCGACGTGCATTTCGCAAGCGCGGAGCTGGTCGCCGGTCGTATCACACCGGTGCCCGGTGGCGTCGGTCCGATGACCATCGCGATGCTGCTGCGCAATACGGTGCGGGCCGCGCAACGTCACGCGCCGCGTCCGGCCCACTGATGGCGCGACGCACGTCGCACAGCAACATGTCCTCATCGCCGTTTGACGACGAGGCTGCCGGTGCGCGCTCGGCGGGCTTCATCGATCACACTCCAGGGGCATCGGCGGAGTCGCCGCTTGCGGTGCACGATCTCACCTCGGCCGCCAAGGATCTCGTCGAAGGAGCGTTCCCGCCGCTTTGGGTGCGCGGTGAAGTGAGTGACTTCAAGGCGCACCGAAATGGGCACTGGTACTTCGCGCTGCGCGATGCACAGGCGCAGGTGCGATGTGTGGTCTGGTCGACGCAGGCGCGCCGATTCCCTGCGCCGCCTGACGACGGCATGCAGGTGGTTGCGTACGGGCAAATGACTGTGTGGCCTGTGCGCGGCGACCTGCAGTTCTCCGTGCGTGCGATGTCCGCCGATGGGGAAGGACTCTGGCGCAAGGCGCTCGAACTCACCCGCCAACGCCTCGAAGCGGACGGGCTGCTTGATCCGTCGCGCAAGCGGGCCTTGCCGCTTGCGCCAAAAACTGTCGCCGTGATCACGAGCGCGGACGGTGCCGCCTTGCACGACATCATTACCGTTGCGAGGCGACGCTCTCCGGCGGTCAATGTGGTTGTCATTCCGGCGCGCGTGCAGGGCGAAGGCGCGCCGGAGTCGCTCGTCGTTGGGTTGCAGCGGCTGGCGTCGTGGGGCGGAGCGGACGTGGTGATCATCGGTCGAGGAGGTGGCTCGCGCGAAGATCTGTGGGCCTTCAACGACGAGCGGGTGGCGCGTGCGGTCGCGGCCTGCCCGATCCCCACGATTTCTGCGGTGGGGCATGAGACGGACATCTCGATCTGTGATCTGGTCGCAGACTTTCGCGCCGCAACTCCAAGTGCCGCGGCCGAGGCGGCCGTGCCGGCCGTGCTGGACCAGCGGGCGAGGTTGCGGGCG
>JBGTFN010000410.1:0-3100 GCA_041747275.1 Gemmatimonadaceae bacterium
GCGACGAGCGGCATGCGCTGTACGAGCGAGCGTTCGGCCACACCACCGATGCTCATCGTGCGCCATTCGGGCTGCCCCTGCACACTCAACACGGTGCCGCCGAGGTCCCCCAGCGCGGCAGGGTTTCGCGACGAGAGCAAGTCGAACTCGCCCGTCGCGCCGGCCGTGCCGAGCGAACGCGTGCTGAGACCACCGGGCGGATAGCCGAATCCCTGCGCGCTCAAGGCACCCTGCGCACTGACGCGCGAAGACTGAACTGCCATCAGTGCGCTCATGCCCAGCAGGAAGCCGACGCGACGGGCGGCGCTCGTCGCAACGCGCATGTTGCCGCTTGTAACGCGAAAGTGCTGGCGACTCATGGCAGTGCAAACTCCGTACGCGGCAGATAGGTGATGCGCAGTCGCGGGCGCAGCGCGGCCGGTGCGGAGAGATCATGGAAACGAAGCTCTGAACTGGTGGCACCCTCGCCATTTATGCGCAGCACGATCGCGCGCGTGATCGTGCTGTCGAGCGTCGACCAGCTGCGAACGACATTCACGATGTTGATGGCGCGCAGCCCAGAGTCCTGCGGCACGAAGCGCACGGAGTCGAGGCCAGCGAGCGATCCATTCGCTGACAGCGCCGCCGACAGATACGGATCGGTGATGGATCTGTTCGTGACAGCGACAAACGGCTGAACCGCGACGCTGTCGGCGCGATCGGTGCCGGGTGACGGCTTCTGCGTGAGCAGCAACTCCGCGCGCACCACGGTGCTGGAATCGCGAATCGCACGCGGAATGTTGAATCGCAGCCACGCGCGGTTGGCGGGCCATCCGCCCACGCGAAGCGTTCCGGCGGGCAGCGGATCGGAACCCTTCACGGTGAGCGCGTACACCGTGCGTGAAAGCAGCAGTGGATTGTCGTCGACTCCAGCGGGCAACGTTGTCCGGGGGAACGTGACGAGCGGCTGATAGATCGTGTCGGTGGCTGCATCAAACAACAGTCGCGGATCACCTTCACCGCCGGTGAACGCCTGCACGCGCAGCTGCACGTTTGCTCCCGACGCGATGCGCAACCCGAGTCGCACACGCTGACTGGCCGCGATCTTTGCTTCGATGAAACTGTCGGGAATTGGTATGCGCAGTGTGTCGGCGCCCACTCCTGACGCGACTGCGAGCTCGCTCACCTTGCGATCGTCGCGGAAGAGTGAGCGAATCACCGCAGCCGATGTATCGGCGTCGGTGGTATCGACGTCGAACACCTCGATGGTGAACGGCGACGCAGAGAACGACCCCGCGGTGTCGATGCGCACGCGAAGCTGGGCGGAATCGACGGTCGTGATGTTGGCCGATGTCGATCCATTGTTCGGAAAGAACGTCGTGCGCACACTGTCATAGCGCACCACGAGATACGTTTCGAGCGTATCACCGCGGGAGGCGAGCAACGTCTGCGCCGATAACCCGAGCAGCGGGAACGGGCCAACCGTCGCGTCGAGCACGACGGCGTCGATGATGGTGTCGCGGAAGGGCGCCTGCTCCTGTGGGCACAGCGCAGGACAGCCCGCGCCGCCCTCGTATTCTTCCGTGCAGGCGGCGGCGAAAAGGGTGGTCGACGAGACGAACAGCAGCAGTCCGACGCGACGAGCGCGGGCGGAGGCAGCATTCAACACGGACGACAGGGCACGATGTATCGACGAACGCTCAGGCATGCGCGAGCGATGAGGGCGTGAAGGGAAAAGGCAGGAGATCGGCAAGCGACCACCGTTCAGTGCGCTCGTTGGCGCCGACACTGATGACTTCCAGCGAGGGCGCGAACTCGACGAGCGCCTGACGACAAATTCCACACGGCGGCGACGGGACGTCGGCGTCGGTGACAATGACTACACGGATGAACGCGCGAGCGCCGGCCGCAACTGCAGCCGCCAACGCCCCCCGCTCGGCACAGATCCCCGCCGGATAGCTCGCGTTCTCCACGTTGCAGCCGGCGAATACGACACCATCGGCGGTCTCGAGCGATGCCCCGACGCGAAAACCAGAATACGGGGCGTGCGCCTGAGCCTGCGCGCCACGCGCGATGCGGACCAGGTCGGCGAGCGTACTCCGCGCCGGGTCGCTCACGCCAACCCACAGGTCGCGAGAAACGACCTGCCGCGACCGCGCCACTCGAGCCCGAACCATTGGGCCAGTGTGGCACCCACGTCGGCGAACGTCTCGCGCACTCCAAGTGGGCCAGGACGGACACGCGGACCAGCGACCAGCACCGGCACCCGCTCGCGCGAATGGTCGGTGGAGGGCGTTGTAGGGTCGTTCCCGTGGTCAGCGGTAATTATGAGCAGGTCGTCCTCCCGAAGGGCCGCGAGCAGACGCGGCAACACCGCGTCGAACGCGATGAGTGCGTCGGCAAATCCGGGCCCGTCGTTTCGATGCCCGTACAACTGGTCGAAATCTACCAGATTGGCGAAGCAGAACCCATGCCCAACCGACTCCAGCCACTCCATCAGAAGGCGAACGCCCTCGGCGTTGTCGCGTGTGTGCACGGATTGCAGGTTTCGTCCCGCGAACAAATCGTCGACCTTGCCGACGCCGTGGCGCGCGATCCCCGCAGCGGCCAGTTCGTCCAGCAGCGTCGACTCAGGCGCGGGCAGCGAAAAATCCCGGCGATTGGCGGTTCGCACCCAGGAGCCGTTTTGGCCGGTGAAAGGGCGAGCGATCACCCGGGACACGTCATGAGGAGGCAAGAGCTGCGAGCGCGCGATTTCGCAGGCGGCGTACAGCTCGTCGAGCGGAATCCATTGTTCGTGCGCCGCAATCTGGAAGACGGAATCAGCCGAAGTGTAGACAATCCAGTCGCCACTTGCGCGCTGTAGTTCGGCGAACTCGTCGATCACGGCGGTACCGCTGGCCACGCGGTTGGCCAGAACGCCGCGTCCGGTGGCTGCGATGAACGGATCCAGCACCTCCGGGGGAAATCCATGCGGATACGTGGGGAACGGCCGCTCGAGCTGTACGCCCGCCAGTTCCCAGTGGCCCGTGGTGGAGTCCTTGCCTGCGGACCCTGGCAGCGCGGCGCCCCACGCGCCGGTTGGAGCGGCTACGGCAGGCACGCCTGGGAGCGGCGCGAT
>JBGTFN010000411.1:0-10169 GCA_041747275.1 Gemmatimonadaceae bacterium
CCGAACCGTTCCCAGATGACCTCACCGTTGCCGAACGTCAGCACCGCGACCTGCAACCGTGCACCACGCTCCGCACGCGCCGCATCGAGCGCCGCATCAACTCCCGGCGCAGGTGGCTGCGCGGCAAGGGATGACGCGGGCAAGGTAGTGAGCAACACGGTGCACAACGCCACCAGCAGCGTCGTAATCGGCCGTCCTCCCTGACCTCCCCACCCCCCGCGACCTCGGCGCGCGGCGCGCGCTCCGCGCGTTGCGCGCCTCAGAAACGCACCTCACGCCCATCCTCCGACGCCTTGTACGCCGCCTCCAGCACGCGATGCACGAGCGCCTGTTCCTTGGGCAGCTTGCGCGGCACATCGCCCTGCACCATCGCAATGAAGTGCGCCAGCTCTGCGCGATAGCTCTGCAGGAACGGACTCTCTCGTCCCGCCGCACCCGACGGCGTGACATTGACAGCGCGCCCGTTGATGTCCTTGATCACGCGCAGCGGTGCCAACCGTCCGGAGCCCTTGGTGCCGTGCACCTCGAACCACCAGCGATCCTGATCGCCCACGTATGCCCAAGAGACATCGAGGATCAGGCTGATACCACCCGCGCACTCGAGAAACAGCTGCATCGCGACCTCGGTCGCATTGGCGCCCTTGCCTCGGCGCGACTGCGCGCTGATGCGCACTGGATCGGGAAAGTCGGCCAGCCAGAGCGCGAGGTCGAGCAACGGGAAGCCCTGGTCGAGGAATACACCGCCGCCCGCTTCGCTCTTGCGTCCACGCCAGCCGTCACCGGGTCGTTCCACGAGCAGCGCACCGGCGCGCACGGACGTCACGCTGCCCAGTTCGCCGTTGCGCAGAAACTGCGACAGTGCCTGCACGTCGCTGCGAAAGCGGTGATTGTGCGCCACCTGCAGCACCAGATCGCTCTTGGTGGCAGCCGCAAGGCATCGCTCCACACCCCGGACCGTCAGCGCCATCGGACGCTCCGACAGTACATGCAACCCCTTGCGCAGCGCACTCAACACGTGCGGTTCGTGCAGGTGGTTTGGCGTAGCCACCACGACGGCGTCGAGCGCGTCGGAGTCGAGCATCTCCTCGAGATCCGTGAACACATCAGGCACGTCGAAGCGGTCCGCGAGGGCGCGCGCCTTGGGACCGTCGTTGTCACACAGCGCCACCAGGTGCGCCCCACGCATCTTCGACAACACCGGGATGTGCGTGATCTGAGCAATCGCACCCGTGCCAACGACAGCGATACGCACGCCGTCCTTCATGAAGCCTCCTGAAGTTCGTCACCTGGCGACCGACGGTCGCCGATACGCTCACTCCGCGAAGCCGACCACGGTGCCTGGGTAGTAGTGACGAAGAATCGCCCGCACATCGTGCCCGGCGCGCGCGCGACCGATCGCTCCCCACTGGCACATCCCCACGCCGTGTCCGTGACCGGCTCCCTCGAGCACGACCGCTGACACCCGCCCGCCAACTCGCGTTTCACGTTCCACTTCAAAATACGTACTGAGCAGGCTGGCGCCACGCGCATCGCGAAACGCGTTGCGCGCGTCAGCGCCCGTCAGCGTCACCGTACCCCGATCCGTGTTCACGACAAGTGTGCCCACGCGACCTGTTGCCGTGCGGCGGCCGACCGCAATCTTCTGCACAACCGGCGCCGTGCTGCCCGGCGCACCTCGCACGCCGAGGTGGCGCACGATCGCCTGTCGCAGCAGCGGCTCGTCGAACGTTGCGGTCCACGCGTTGCGCGGTGAGATATCGCAATACGGCCGACCCGTGCGCGCGTCGATATCGCTGACGCTTTGCAGGTAGCCTACATCCCGTGAGCCGCGCCAGACATCCGTCGGCACCGCCGTCCGTCCGCCGCAGCTCGACGAATACGGACCGTCCACCACCGCACCCTCGAACCGCAGCACCAGTCCACTCGTGGACGCGATCGCGGCATCCACCACCGCATGCTCCACGGCCACGCCGCCGTACACCTGATTCTGCACCGTAGCGTACATGTGAAAGCCGCTCGGCGGCACAACTTCTCGCGACGGGACACGCACGTACGAGTAGCTGCGGGCGGCAACAGCCTGCGCCTGGAGCGCAGCAGCGTCGACGGGTGAGCGCGTGCCAAGCTCGAGCGGAACGACACCGCGCAAATAGTCTTCGACAGGCAGGCGATTCACCACGAGCAGCCCGCTGTCGGTGGACGTGATCCACAGTTCGCCGCGATAACGTGTGCCGTCATGTGCAACGAGCGCGTGTGCACCGCGCACGCGCACGATAAACGGCCCCGGGCGCCACGGTGTCGCGTCACGACCACGTGCATCCGCCACTCGCATCGTGCTGCCACTCCGCTCGATGCGCCACGACTCACCGCCCGTTCCGCGCACCAACTGGCGACGCCCGCCAGACTCCATGACCTCGAATGCGCCGACGCCAGAGATCGGCACCTCACCCGACTTCACCGCGAGCGCAATCCAAGCCACTCGATCGCCCGCTTCGCCGCCGACGGGATAGCCGCGGCTGTCCCGTCCCTCGACGGCACCGAGCAGATCAAGAGAACCGGCCGATGTATCGGTGACGAAGTCCGCCGATGGCGTGACGGCAGTCGTACTCGACGGCACCACGCCGGACGAACAGGACAAGCAGAGCACCATCGTGGCGAACAACACAGCCACCGCCCGGAGTCCACGCTCGTCCGCGCTCATGCTCAGCCGCTGGTTGCGGAAGCGCCGTTCAACGCCGACTCCAGCGCACTGTCCAGCCGCTCGAGTGTGAGATCGATCTCGGCGTCACCATGTGCAGCCGACATGAAGGCCGCTTCGTACGGCGACGGCGCGAGATACACACCACGCGAGCGCGCCGCATGGAAGAACCGCTTGAACAGCTCAGTATCCGACAGCTTCGCTTCGTCGAAGTTGGTGACTGTCTCTTCGCGAAAGAAGAAACCCCACATGGAGCCGCTGTGCGACGCACTGAAAGGCACACCGCGACGCGCGGCGATATCGCGCATACCCTGCACCAGCCGCGCCGTGCGCGTCGAAATCTGGTCGTGCAGCTCGCGCGTGAGTGTACCCAGCGTCGCCAGTCCGCCGGCCATGGCGAGCGGGTTGCCCGATAGCGTGCCGGCCTGATATACCGGCCCGGTGGGCGCGACGCGCTCCATCAGCTCGCGACGTCCGCCATACGCGGCTACAGGCAGGCCACCGCCGATGACCTTGCCGAGTGCGGTCAGGTCAGGCGTGACACCGAAGCGCTCCCGCGCTCCACCGTAGGCAATTCGAAATCCGGTCATGACTTCATCGAAGACGAGCAACGCACCGGTTTCGTCAGCGATGCGGCGCAGTCCTTCGATGAACCCGGGCAGCGGTTCGATATAGCCACCGTTGCCCACGATAGGCTCCAGCAGGATCGCCGCCAGCGGCACCTCGCGCGCGATCTTCTCCACCGCTTCGAGGTCATTGAATGGACAGGTGAGCGTGAGTTCGGCCAGCGCATTCGGCACGCCTGGCGAGTTGGGCAGGCCGAGCGTAGCCACGGCCGAACCCGCCTTCACCAGAAAGCTGTCAGCGTGCCCGTGGTAACACCCTTCGAACTTGAGCAGGTGATCGCGCCCTGTGACGGCGCGCGCCAGTCGTGCAACGCTCATGGCCGCTTCCGTGCCACTCGACACGAAGCGCATCATCTCGAGGTGCGGCATGCGGTCAGCAATGCGATCGGCCAGCTCGACCTCGAGGCCGGTAGGGATGCCGAAGCTGGTGCCCTGGCGCATTGTGCGAGCCAGTGCCTCGAGCACCACCGCGGGCGCATGGCCGAGCACGAGGGGGCCCCACGAGAGCACGTAGTCGATGTACTCGTTGCCGTCCACATCCCAGATGCGCGCGCCAGCGCCACGTGCGACCACGAACGGCTCACCACCAACGCCTCCGAACGCGCGCACGGGTGAGTTGACGCCGCCTGGGAATCGCGTGCGCGCACGCGCCATGATGGCGGCGGAACGCGAGGTCTCGAGCACGACGTCGGTCGTGAGCGGAAGTGCAGTCATCGTCCAAAGCTCCCCACCGAAGTGGGCATGAGGGTCACGGGCAGTATCCGTCCACGGCGCACATCGACGCTGGCGCGTGACGCAAGTTCGGCAACGCCAAGGAACGTGGCGCTGAAGTCGTAGTCGTCCACCACATCGTCGATCCGGACGTTGAGCAGTGCGCCGGGCGACAATGTTATCGCGACGGACGGGTCCACGTGCACATGCACGACGCCGTCAACATCATCGGCCTGCCACGGCGCGCGCGCCTCCACATATCCGTCCGCGTCGGCGCGCTGCACGAGCACAGGCGTCTCGCGTCCCAGAAAGCGTTCGTACTGTTCGGCGGTAATGCCACGCTGCAGTTCGTACAGGCGTTCCTGTCGTTCGCGCTTGAGCGACTCCGGCACGTCGTCGTCGAGCAAGGCGGCACGTGTGCCTTCCTGCGGCGAATACGTGAACACGCCCACCCGATCAAACCGCACTTCTTCGAGCAGTTCGAAGAGCGCGTCGAACTCTGCATCGGTCTCGCCCGGAAAGCCCACGATCACCGTGGTGCGAATCGCCAGATCGGGTACCGCCGAGCGATACATCGCAACCTTGTCACGAATCATCTTCGCGCGCTCCGGACGCCGCATGCGCGCGAGCACAGCATCGTGCCCATGCTGCATTGGCATGTCGAGATAGCGCACGATGCGCGGATTGTCGGCGATGACCTGCAGCAGGCGCGGCGTGATGCCGGCGCCATACAGGTAAAGCAGCCGCAGCCAAGGCACCGTGGTTTCACGCAAGAGCGCTTCCAGCAACTCCGGCAGCGCGGTGCCGTCGCGACGGTCACGTCCGTAGTGCGCAAGGTCCTGCGCCACGAGGTTGAGTTCGCGTGCGCCCTGCATTTCGAGCAGCTGCGCTTCACGCACCACGTCATCGAGCGCAAACGAGCGATGCTTGCCGCGCATGAGCGGTATGGCGCAGAACGCGCACCCGTGATCGCAGCCTTCGCTCACCTTGAGGTATCGCACCGCCGGCTGCTCGCCTGCGAACACACGCACGCCCGGATGCTCGATCAGAGCGCCGCCAATGAGTCCGCGCGCGATGAGTTCAGGCACGAGTTGCTCGGCTTCCGACGTGCCGAGGAAGACATCCACCTCGGGAAGCGCCTCCACGAGCTCGGCCTTGTGTCGCTCGATCATGCAGCCCACGGCGAACACGGCCTGCACCGTGCCGTCATCCTTGAGTCGCGTCGCTTCAAGGATGGTATCGAGCGATTCCTTCTTCGCCGCGTCGATGAAGCCGCATGTATTGACGATGATGACGTCGGCTTCCGACGCATCGTCAACGTGTTCCCCGCCGTGCGCGATCAGGTCGGCACGGTAGCGTTCGGAGTCGACAGTGTTCTTGTCACAGCCAAGTGTGAGAACGGAGAAGCGCACGCGCCCGCTCAGCGGAAGTTGCCGAACTGCAGCTCTACGCCGAAGTCTTCGCCGCGCAGGAACTGGATCGCTTCCTGCAGGTCGTCCTTGGATGCCGACGTGACGCGCACCTGCTCGCCCTGAATCGACACCTGGATCTTCTTCATCTTGGCGGCCTTGATCGCCGACGTGACTTTCTTCGCGGTCTCGCCATCGAGCTCGGTCTTGAGCTTGATCTCGCGCTTGACGGTGTCGCCGCCAGCCTGCTTGATATCCCCGACGTCGAGGTTCTTCACGGGGATGCCGCGCTTGATGAGCTTCGTCTGTACGACATCGAAAAGCTGGAGCATCTGAAAGTCACTGTCCGCCACCAGTTCGAGCAGCGCCTCTGCGCGCTTGAACTCGACAGCTGCCTTGGAACCCTTGAAGTCGTAGCGCTGCGCGACTTCCTTCTGGGCCTGATTGATCGCGTTGTCGACTTCCTGCATGTCGACCCCGGTGGTCACGTCGAATGAATACGTCGAAGCCATGCGGTAATTCGGAAGTTCAGCCGAGGAAACTCTCGAGCACGCGTGCACGGCTGACGTGGCGCAGGCGCGACAGCGCCTTTTCCTTGATCTGCCGCACCCGCTCTCGCGTGATGCCGAGCAGCGCGCCGATTTCCTCGAGGGTCATCGGCTCGTGCTCCTCCAGACCGAAGTATAGCCGCAGGATCTTCGCTTCGCGCTCCTTGAGCGAGTCGAGCGAATCTTCGATGGCCTGGGCCAGCGCCTTCTCGATGGTCTGCTCGTCCGGGCTCGCGCTGACCGTGTCGGCCAGATAATCGAGCAGCCGGTTGTCCTCACCGGGCGTCAGCGGGGCGTCGAGCGAGAGGTGTACCTGAGAAATGGACATCGTTTTTGCCACTTCTTCTTCCGTAATGTCCATGCCTTCCGCAATCTCGGCGTGCGTCGCCTCGCGACCGAGTTCCTGAAGCAGCGCGCTGGCGCGTTTGCCGATGCGATGCAGCGTGCCCGCGCGATTGAGCGGCACGCGCACAATGCGTGACTGCTCGGCGAGCGCCTGCAGAATCGCCTGACGAATCCACCACACGGCGTACGAGATGAACTTGATGCCCTTCGTCTCGTCGAACTTGTGGCCGGCGCGGATCAGGCCAAGGTTGCCCTCGTTGATGAGATCGGAGAGCGAGACACCCTGGTTCTGGTACTTCTTGGCCACGGAAACGACGAAGCGCAGATTGGAGCGCACGAGTTTGTCGAGCGCTTCCTCGTCACCGACGCGAATGCGACGCGCCAGGTCGGCTTCGTCTTCACGCGAGATGAGCGGATACTTGCTGATGTCCCGCAAATACTGATCGAGCGATCCGTCCTCGAGCGAGGCGCGTTTGCGCACTGCCGTGGCGCGGGTGCGGGGCACGACTGGTTCGTCGCGCGCCCCATTGGACGCTTCATACTCATTGTCGCGAGATGTCACCAAAGACGGCATGGGCACGGAATCGGCACGGGCGATTGGTGGGATCTCAGCGGATGCGCTCTCCAAGCCGCCTCCACCGGATATTGGTGAGCCAGGGCGCGGACGTCGTGGAATCCGGGGCATAGCTGTAGTACACAACGATGGGTGTGCCACGGACGAGTGAATCCGGCACAAAGCCCCAGTAACGACTGTCGAGCGAGTTGTCGCGATTGTCTCCCAACACAAAGAAGTGATGGTTGGGTACGACCAGCGGGCCCCAGTTGTTGCGCGACGGGCGATAGCTGCGCGGCGTGAGCTCCGTGGCCGCACTGGCGGTGCGCACGACGTATCCGCGCTGCCAGCGGAAATCTTCGGCGGTCGGATCGACGCCGGGGTCGGTGTGCACCACGTAACGTTCGTCCTGCTCCACGCCATTGAGCAGCAATACGCCCTGTTGCATCGACACCGTATCGCCCGGCAGCGCCACGAGGCGCTTGACGAAGTTCTTGGACTGGTCGGTGGGCCATTCGAACACGACGACATCGCCGCGCTTCGGCTCGCGCACGGCCGGAAGTCGCAGACTCGTGAGCGGGATCGTGGCGCCATATACGAGCTTGTTCACCAGCAGAAAATCACCCACGAGCAACGTGCTCTCCATGCTGCCCGACGGAATCTTGTAGGCTTCGACGAGCACCGCGCGCAACACGAGGAAGAGCGCAATGGCCGCAGGAAATACCCGCATCCATTCGAAGAACCACGAGAAGCCGACGCGCGATGCGCGGCGGTTGGCTGCACGCAGCGCCGCTGCCCGCAACTCGTTGTCGGCCGCGAGCGTGCCCGGTGCGGGGGCAAGACGGGCACCGATCACGTCGCTCGACAACGATTCTTCGGTTGTGTTTGGCACGCCATGGGCGACCGCGTCAGTAGACACGACAACTGCCTCAGGCTCTGTGTGCGCTGTACTTGTACGATCCATTACAAACGACCGTCGCTTCGGGGGAACTGCTCTCGGAATCAAGCGCCACCCGCAGGGTGACGCAAGCGGTCTCACTGGACTTCGTGGTGACCGCCGCGTCGCGATCGCCGGTCGTCAGTAGTTGTCGATCTGTGCTCGTTGCAGCGCCCCGGAGTAGTCGACGTAGCCGACCTTCGTCTCCGAGTAGAACTCGTACACCTCCCATCCTCCCTCGCGGTGCCCGTTGCCCGTCTCCTTCACGCCGCCAAACGGCAAGTGCGCCTCGGCGCCGATCGTCGGCGCGTTGACGTACGTGATGCCGTTGTCCAGATCCTGCAGCGCCCGGAAGGCGACCGTCACATCCCGGGTATACACCGACGACGACAAGCCGTACCGCACACCGTTGTTTACCGCGAACGCTTCCTCCGCAGTTGCCACACGAATGACCGACAGTACCGGACCGAAGATCTCTTCCTGCTCCAGTCTCGACCCCGCGCGCACGTTGGTAAAGATTGTCGGCTCGAAAAAGTACCCGTGCGCGAGGGATTCGTCTGACGGACGTGATCCGCCGCACATGAGCGTCGCACCCTCCTCCTTGCCGATCGCGACATAGCGCTCGACCTTCGCGCGCGATGCCTCGTGCACAAGCGGACCAACATCCGTTCCCTTGACGCGTCCGTCGCCCAACCGAAGTGACGTCGCGCGTTCCACGAGGCGCTCCACAAGTCGGTCGTGAATGCCCTCCTGCAGAATCAGACGACTGGTTGCGGTACAACGTTGCCCGGTCGTACCGAATGCGCCCCAAAGCACGCCCTCAACCGCGAGTTCGAGGTCCGCATCGTCGAGCACGATCTGCGCATTCTTGCCGCCCATCTCGAGCGACAGACGTTTGTGCATGCGACCGCACGTTTCACCCACGAACCGTCCCGTTTCCGTGCTGCCCGTAAAGGAAACTACCGGCACCTGCGGATGTTCGACGATCGCACGGCCCACCACTTCACCCATGCCGTGCACAAGCTGAATGACTTCAGGCGGCAGGCCAGCCTCCAGCAGGATCTCCACGAATGCGTGCGCGGTGTGCGGCACATCTTCGGCCGGCTTGAACACCACCGAGTTCCCGCACACGAGCGCCGGAAACATCTTCCACGTCGGGATCGCGAGCGGGAAGTTGAACGGCGTGACGAGGCCGGCAACGCCGATCGGCCGACGAAAGCTCATCGCCCACTTGTTGCGCAACTCGCTCGGCACCGTGTGTCCGAACATGCGCCGACCTTCGGTCGCGGCGTAATACGCGGTGTCGATGCCTTCCTGCACATCACCGCGCGTTTCCGTGAGGGGCTTGCCCATTTCGCGCGTCATCAGGTCGGCGAGTTCTTCCTTTCGCGACACCATGAGATCACCAACTCGGCGCAGCACGTCGCCGCGGGCCGGTGCAGGCGTTCGCTTCCAGTCGGCAAAGCCGCGCTGCGCACTCTCCACCGCGCGTTCGACATCGGCAACCCCCGACTCAGGAAAGC
The DNA here is from genome assembly GCA_041747275.1 of Gemmatimonadaceae bacterium. Classification (GTDB taxonomy): domain Bacteria; phylum Gemmatimonadota; class Gemmatimonadetes; order Gemmatimonadales; family Gemmatimonadaceae; genus JAABRT01. The sequence goes on from JBGTFN010000411.1 coordinate 9,348, forward strand.
GGCCAATCAGGTCGCGTGTGTCGGCAGGATTGCGATTCTCGAAGTATGCGTTGGTGGACGGGGCAACCCATGCGCCGCCAATGAAGTTCTTGAAGTCGGTCATGAAGACAGTGTGGTGCGAGAGATGAAAAAGGTCAGGCGATCACGCGCCCGGATTTGCGAAGGGCGAATCGCCGCTCGGCGTAGGTGTGATGTTCGGCGACGGCGCCGCCGGAATGTCGGCCTGACAACTCCAGCGCGCCGGCCGATCGAACGACTCGTATGCATAACCCACTCGTGGCAGCACCTCACGCGCGACCAGCACAGCCGCCGATGCGATCACGAGCAGCGACAGCACGTGCGCCCGGCCCATTCGCTGACGCCACGTGCCAGCGGCACTCCACGCGCCGAGTAGTGCCACGAGCGCGTGTCCGGCGTGCGGCACATCTTCGGCCGGCTTGAACACCACGGAGTTCCCGCACAGCAACGCCGGAAACATTTTCCACGTGGGGATGGCCATTGGAAAATTGAACGGCGTGATCAGACCCGCCACGCCGATGGGACGTCGAAAACTCATCGCCCACTTGTTGCGCAGTTCGCTGGGCACCGTGTGACCGAACAAGCGGCGGCCTTCCGTTGCGGCGTAATACGCGGTGTCGATGCCTTCCTGCACATCACCGCGCGTTTCCGTGAGGGGCTTGCCCATTTCGCGCGTCATCAGATCGGCCAGCGCTTCTTTGCGCGACGCCATCAGATCACCGACACGTCGCAACACATCGCCGCGCGCCGGTGCGGGCGTGCGCTTCCATTCTTCAAAGCCGCGTTTCGCGCTCTCCACCGCGC
>JBGTFN010000412.1:0-15244 GCA_041747275.1 Gemmatimonadaceae bacterium
ATCCGCGCCGCCGCCGCGGGCGCCGTCGCCGCGCTGGCCATGCACAAGTCGCTCGTGCCCGATCATCGCAAACTTTCCTAGCGCGTCCAGTTCACCGTCAACTGTTGACTGCAACCGTCAACGATTCCGAGACGCCGGCCACGCGCTCCGTCTCCCGTCGCTCGCTCCAACCGTCAACTGTTCACCGTGCACTGCAACCGTCAACGTTTGTAAACGCCCGACGCAGCAACGCCGCGGGTCGACTGCGCAAAACGCCAAGACCGTCAAACCGTTAACAGTGACGGTGAACGGTTGACAGTCTACAGTTGAATTCAGAGCGAGCCACCTCGATCAGTGTTGGTGCGACGCCCGCATCGCCCCGGTGGCGATCCCCAGGTGGTGCACTGTGTGGTGATCGCCGACCGTCAGCACCCCCACGAACCCCAGCCCCCTCAACCTCGCCACCGCGCGCCCGTCCGCAGGGTCCGCGGCCCGCACGATCACCCGCGCACCCTCGGGCGTCTCCGTCGCCGTCCACGAGAACCCGTCATCTGCGGTAATCGTCGCGCCGTGCGACATCGCCATGCGACGAATCGCCTCGCGCACACGCCCCGCGCCGCGCACATCATAGCTCGCACCACCTTCCACGCGTTCAACGATCACCTCGGCGCGCATCGTGACGTCGTCCATATCGATGAGATGTTGTCTCAGCGCCTCGACATCGACCTTTGACCAATCCGTGCGCGAATCCGCATCGAGAATCCTCACGATTTCCGCGATCGTCGCGAACGCTTCCTGACCGGCGCGTGTCGGCGTGGGCACCTTCACCGCCGTTGCGCTGTCGTGCGACATGCCGGGTGTGTGTGCGTGTCCACCTGTCGCCTGTGCGTACGACGTGGTGGGAGTCGAAAGCAGACTGACCGTCGTCACAACAGTGCAGAAGCACAACGAGCGATGAAATGACATGAGGATCTCGGGGAGAAGGTCTGGACTATTCGTCGTGGATTACCGGCTTCGTTGCGTCGGCGTCACGGCCCGCACGGCATCGAGATCTCGCCGCAGCGGTGAGTGTCTGAGTCGACGATAACGGGCCAGGTAGGCGAGATCGGCCGGCGTGTCGTGCATCAGCTGGCGAACATAGTAGTTGATATGCTCCACGTAGGCGAAGCCGAGCAGGGCAAGCGCCCATGCACGGTCGACCGTTGATGCGCCATCGGTGGCGAGCATGAACACAGCTGCGCCGATCATCAGCACTGGATTGCTGCGACGGAGCAAGGAGAACAGCGGCGCGAACCATGTAGGCGCCTCCCGGTTCGTGCTGGAAAGCATCCGGAGCTTGAGATGCCAGTAGCTGCCCCCTTGCAGCAGGAGATAGCTCACGAAGATCACGCCGATCCAGCGCAGCTGCCATTCCGCCGCCGCTTCGCCGGTGCTACGCCACATGAGTGCCACGATTCCGGGGATCAGCACGACGTTCGCCAGCTCCCAGTTTCGCAGATAGCGCAGGCGCTGCAGGACCGCGTGCATCGGCGGAGTCCTTGGTGAGAGATCATCGCTGCCAGGTGGTGGAGTCGGTGAGGACAACTACAATCCGAAGCAGAAGCGGTCAAGGAGTGCACAGCGTCGTCGCATTTATGAAGTGTACGCACAGCGATGCGCATTGGCGACACACATCCCGTCAATCGACACCCATGAATCGTTACTCGGCGGGACCAGTGTCACGGTCTCGTCCCCGACCGGTAAAGTGTGACTTGAGACTATATCGACGTTCTCGAGCTGGACCCATCCTCTTCGCACGTGCCGTCCGCGTAGTCGCGCGACATCCTGTCAATCGACGCGAACGGCAACTACGTGAATCAGTCCCGCCCGGACTCCCGAGGAGATTACATGTCAGACACTGAAAATCGCCGCAGTTTCCTTCGTCGCTCGTCGCTGATTGCAGGAGCTGCCGTCATGGCGCCCTCACTGGCCGGGCTGGTGGCCTGTTCCGAGCCCGTCTCGCCGTTCGATGACAACGGCATCGCGCCGTCGCTCAACCGCGGACTTACGGGCGGCTACGGCAAGCTCGAGCCCGTGAAGAAATACCCGGAAATTTCGCTTCCGCGTGGCTTCTTCGCGGAGCGACTCAGCGTGCGTGGCGACATGATGGACGACGGCATTCGTGTGCCCCAGGCGCTCGACGGCATGGGCGCGTTTGCAATGGGTGGCAACATCGTGCGCCTCGTGCGCAACCACGAGATTCGCGACGGCATCAGCACGGCCAAGCCCTTCGGCAGCAATCCGTACGATTCCAAGGCGCCGGCCGGCACGACCACGCTCGAAGTGGAAGTGCGCGCCGATGGTGCCGCGACGCTTCGCAAGCAGTTTACGAGCCTTACGGGCACCATGGTGAACTGTGCGGGCGGCATCACGCCGTGGGGATCGTGGATCACGTCAGAGGAGACGGTTGCGGGAACTAGTGCGGGCTGGGCTCAGAATCACGGCTACAACTTCGAAGTGCCGGCGTCGGCCGACGGGCCGGTCACGCCGGTACCGCTCAAGGCGATGGGCCGCTTCGTGCATGAAGCGGTTGCTGTGGATCCGGACACCGGCATCGTCTACGAGACGGAAGACCGCAACCCGAGTGGATTCTATCGCTTCATTCCCAGCGTCAAGGGCAACCTGGCCGCCGGCGGCACGCTCGAGATGCTCGCCGTGGTGGGTGCGGACAAGTACGACACGCGCAAGGGACAGACGGTCGGCCTCGTGCACCAGGCGCGTTGGGTGCCGATCGCGAACCCGGATTCCGATGCGCCCAGCATCAGCAGCGGTTTCGTCTTCAACCAGGGCTTCGCGCTTGGCGGCGCACAGTTCGCACGGCTGGAAGGCTGCTGGTGGGGCGACGGTGGTTGCTACTTCAACTCGACCAGCGGCGGCGAAAAGAACCTGGGTCAGATCTTCAAGTACACGCCGACCAGCGCCAACGGCGGTGAACTGGTGATGGTCTACGAATCGCCGGACCGCGGTGTGCTGAAGAATCCCGACAATGTCTGCGTGAGCCCGCGCGGCGGCATCGTGCTTTGCGAAGACAGTTCGGGCACCAACTTCGTGCGAGGCCTGACGCGTAGCGGTGAGGTGTTCGACTTTGTGCGCAACAACATCAACGATGCGGAGTGGGCCGGCGCGTGCTACAGCCCGCAGGGCAACACGCTCTTCGTGAACATTCAGGGATCCACCAGTTCGACGTCGGACGTCTTCGCTGCAACATACGCGATCTGGGGACCGTGGAACTCCGGCGCACTTTGAGGCGGGGCCAATAGCATGTCGACCAAGTTTGCTAGCCTCGAAACGAGTCGCGGCAAGATCGTCGCTGAGCTCTTCGAACGAGACTGTCCCGGCACGGTTGAAAACTTCATGGAACTCGCCAATCGCGGATTCTACGACGGTGTGCGATTTCACGACGTTGACGCCGGTCGTACGGTGCACGGCGGCGATCCGTTGTCGCGCGAGTTGCCGCCTGGAGACGAGCGCGTCGGCACGGGCGGACCGGATCACACCATTCCGTGCGAAGTGGTGGGCAACCGCAATCGCCATGAACGCGGCGCGCTGTCCATGGATCACAATGGGCGCGATACGGGCGGTAGTCGCTTCTTCTTCGTGCTCGACGACCGTGTGGGCGAAACGTTGAACGGTCAGCACACGGTTTTCGGGATGGTTGAAGAAGGGCTGGAGGTGCTCGACATGGTGGAACCCAACGACGTGATTCATTCGGTGCGCGTCTGGGAGTAGCACGTACCAGATAGTCTGCGTGCACGAACAGCCGGGTTCGCCTGTCCCTCACGGACAACTTGCGAATCCGGCTGTTCGGTCTATCTACCCGACATGCCATCGCATCCAGCAATACGCGCCGCATGAGCGCGTCCGGCGTGCAAACATGGTCCGATACATGGGCCGACTTGCGGCGGTCGTTCAGCGACTTCCTCGTCGTGCCGGCATGCACGATCGCTGCGTTCCTGCTGCTTGCGCTGGGTACCCACGCGCTCGACACACGTACGATTGCATGGGCAGATGGCGCTCGCACTTTCCTGAGCCGCTACGTGCTCACCAGCGAGAGCTCGACGGAGACACTGCTTGCCACGCTGGCGGGCGGCATGATGACCCTGACGTCCATCACCTTTTCGCTGCTGCTGCTGGCTGTGCAGCAGTCGGCGGGCTCGATGACGACGCAGGTATTGGACCAGTTCATCAGGCGGCGCCTGAATCAGTGGTACTTCGGGGTGTTCGTCGGTGTGACGCTGTTCACCCTCAGCACGCTCGCCGCCAACACGACCGACAAATCGCCGGTGTTCAGTGCGACGGCAGCGCTGCTGCTCACCTGCGGTGCGCTCGTACTTCTCATCTTCCTTCTTTACACCACGCTCAATCAGATGCGAGCCAATCGCATCCTCGAGGCGATCCATGACCTTGCGCTCGAAGCGCGCGAGCGTCAACGGCGTGTGCTCGCCCGAACACGGAGTGCTTCACAGCTGGCAACGTCGCACGTCACGCAGCTCGTAGCGTCCAACAACAACGGGTACTTCGCCCACCTGCACCTTGATCGCATAGCAAAGGCGGCTGGCGATGGGGAGTACGAAGTAGTCTTGCTGGTATCGCTGGGTGACTATGTGTGCTATCGCGATGTGATCGCGGAGGTTCGCGCCTCGGCAGTCGTGCAGGCGTCGGCGGTGGGCGAGGCCGTACTTCATGCCGTAGACCTCGAACGGCAGCGAAACCTGCACGTAGATCCCGGCTACGGCATCACCCAGCTTGGCACGATCGGCTGGACATCCACCTCCACCGCGGTCTCGAATCCTGCGCCAGCGCTATCGTGCCTGCGCAATCTTCGCGACCTGGCCCTGCGCTGGTCGGTGGAAAAGCCGCCGCCGGTGCCGAGTAACGCGCTTCCGGTGGTATATCGCGACAATGTGCTCGAACATGTGATCGACGCGCTCGAGTCGATTGGCGTCGCGGCGTCGGAGTCGTTGCAGAATCAATGCGGCGCGGAGGTGTTGCTCACGTTCGCCGATTTGCTCGAGCGTCTTCCGGTGGGTTTGCAACCGCGCGCCGAGGACGCGGTCCGCCGCGCGCTCTCGGGGTTGGGCGATCATGTGCTCACCGCCGATCTCGACCGGGCACTCTCGCACCTGGCGGAAACACTGTCGGCCACCGGACGCACGAACACCGAACGCGAAGTGCGCACGGCGCACGCGCGTCTGGCGCAAACGGTCGGCGTACTCTTCTCGCGCGATTCGCGGGTAAACGCGGGGACCTAGCACGAGACACACCTGCCTTGCCGCCGCAGATGTCCGATGTCAAATCGCAGATATCCGATGTCAAATCGCAGATATCCGATGGCAGATCGCCGACGTCAGTCGAAATCAATCACATGTCGCAGACGACGCATGAACGCGGCATCGAGATTCGACCGCATGTTGCTGTGCAGCACGACCACACCGGGATGGTTCTGCATCGCTTCCAGCAGAGCGCTCACTTCCATATTGGCGTAGCGATCGTGACTGTCTTTCACGTTGCTACGCTTGCCGAACAACGCGTCGGCCTCGTCGAAGAAGAGCACGGCCTCGGCTCGGGCAGCTCGCTCGAAGAGACGTGCGAGATTCTTCTCTGTCTCGCCGATATAGCGGTTCGCGACGGCGGCAATGTCCATCACCATCAACTCGCGTCCGAGCGAGATGGCCAGCTGTTCTGCAGCACGCAGCGCATCGCCAGCATCATCAGCCACGAACAGCGCCATGTTGTTGCCGCCTCGGCGCGCGTCCGCCGACATGTCACGCATCATGCTGTCCGGACCCGCAGACAGCCGAGGCTCCACCAGCGGGTGTGCAGTTGCGTCTTGCGGTCGCTCTTCGCGCGGCGACGTGCCGTCCGGCAGGAGCGTCAGCTCGTACACGAGCGACAGTCGATAGCTGGCGCGCAACATTTCCCATAACCGGGACATGTCCTCGAGCGTCATGGGCACCGGCACGATTCGCAGATTCAGCGAGCTGGGCAAGTCTGCGTGCAGCGGCGGCAGCGAACGCAGGTGTTCGACATCGAGAACAGCATGCTGCTCGAGCACCTGCATCGCCGCGCCAAGCAGCCGGTGCGCGATATCGCCGGCATCATCATGAACGGGGCCGTAGGCTGTGAGCAGCACGCGAAGCATGAGTGGTGCGCCTGCACTCCGCGAGCTTTCCGGAGGCGTGCCTGGCAGAAGCCGCACGTTCGAGTCATGCCGCACGTCGTACAGTATCACGTTCAACGTCGGCCGGGTCACGGTCAGCTCGATCTGGTCCGGCGGCAGCGCGGATACGTGCACTTGCGCGAGCACGGAATCGCGCGTGGCGATTCCGTGCTCGAGCAGACGACGCAGTGCCGCGGATGTGGCGGCAATCCAGCGCGTATCGTGCATTGTTGAAGCTCGGTCAGGGGGCAGGTACCAGGCCGTCGGCGCACGTCCAGTAGAACTGCCACGCACTGCCCGCCGTTGCCTGAAACACCCACTCCAGTCGATCGCCAAGCTTCGCGGGCCGATTCCAATAGATCGTGGCGGGACCACCGGGTCCGGCCTCGTAGCCGAAGTGAATCACACTCTTCGTGGGCACCGAGCAGGTGGCGCGAAACGAGCCCCGGTTCGGGGCATTGGGATTGGGAGGCAGCGACGGGGCGCTGGCAAAGTTGAACTCGAGTCCGGACAGTCCTCCCGGAACGCCCTGCGGCCCCTGCGGTCCTGCTGGTCCCTGCGGACCCGTGGCACCCTGTGGCCCTGTCGGTCCGCTGGCCGCCAGCAGCAGTTCGGTGTGTGCGGAGGAATGGCACTTCGTGGGGGTGCCCGGCTGGTTGATCAGGTAGAGCGTGCCGCTGGCCGGCACATAGCACACGGACACCGACTGTGCACGCACTTCGTCCGCGGGAATGAGCAGTACTGCATTGGACAGACACACCACCGCCACGGCGCGCGATGAAGCGCGCACGAACCGACGCACTCCGGAGCTCTTGAACATTGTGATCTCTCGACGGGTTGGGGGGGGGAGTCGGGAAACTGATCCCGACCTTCAGGTGCTGCGGGGATAGTCAGTGCGTCGCCGTCGGGCCATGCAGCAACTGCTGCGCGCCGTCCAACGCAAACGCGATCACGTCGCGATCGGCCGCATCCGTTGCGGATGCGTTCCTCGCATACGCTTCGAGCCGGTGTCGAGCGGATGTCAGCAGACGGTCAGCGCCGTCGCCGTCACCGCGTTCCAGCATGGCCGCAATCCGCGTCAATGAAACGCGCAGCTCACCGGCGACCACCGGATCGTCCAGCGCCTGCGTAGCGCGGTTCGCCGCGTCCGAAACGAGCGCGACCGCCGATCGAGCGGATGACGCGGAGATCGGCGAATCGCGCGAATCCTCCGCCGCCAGCGGCGCATCCGCGCACCCAAAGCACGCTGCGCCTGCCACTGCCAGTACTGCCCTGCGCCAACGTTTCATGCGAGCACCTCGGGGTAAGAAGGTGACATGACGTCCATGCGGGCACGCGCCGCGAATGCACGCAGCGTTCGCCAACATGGCGCCACTCTGCTCCCCCCGCTAGCTCCTGCTTCTTCCACACAAGAGCCCGCCCGGAGCCCTCCCCGCCGTCAACTGTCCACCGTAAACCGTCACCGTAAACGGTTCCCCGATCTCCGCCATTCAGCCCGATCGCCGTCGGCCACAACGCCACCGGCCACCGGCCCCCATCCACCCGCCCCGCCCTCGTTCGATCTCTCATCGCGAGTCCAGCGCGCCGCGGTTCACGGTGGCGGTTAACCGTTGACAGTTCAGCGTGGTAGAACGCCTTGCAGCGGCCGCGCCCGGTGCGCAGCTTACGCCCCCCATGACAACCCCCGCCAAACGCGAGCCCAGCCTCGCCGAGTCGATGCTCCCGGTGCTGGTGCTCATCGCCCTGCTCGGTGCCTCGGTCTACCTCTACGGCGACAGCTCCTCCTCCGGGCCCAACCAGCTCGCCCTCATCCTCTCCGGCATGGCCGGCGCGCTGCTCGGCTGGCGCAACGGCTTCACCTGGAAGGAACTGCAGGCCGGCATCGTGCATGGCATCTCGCTCGCCACTGGCGCGATCCTGATCCTGCTCATGGTCGGCTCGCTGATCGGCACCTGGATCCTCGCCGGCACCGTGCCCACCATGATTCACTTCGGGCTGTCGGTGCTCAGTCCCGACTGGTTCTATGCGGCAGCTGTGGTCATCTGCGCCGTTGTCGCGCTGGCCACGGGCAGCTCGTGGACAACCGCCGGCACCATCGGCGTCGCGCTCGTCGGCATCGCCACCGTCCAGAATCTCAATCTCGGACTCGCAGCGGGCGCCATCGTGTCGGGCGCGTATTTCGGCGACAAGATGTCGCCGCTGTCCGACACCACGAATCTGGCACCGGCGATGGCGGGCACCGACCTGTTCACGCACATCCGCCATATGGTGTGGACGACGGTACCAAGCATCCTGATCGCCATCGCGCTGTATGCCGGCATCGGGTTCTACCTCGGCGGCGCCAGCGACGCCCCCGAAATTGCCGCGATCCAGGCGCAGCTCGATCAGCAGTTCAACATCGGTTGGGTGATGCTGTTGCCGGCCGTCGTCGTCATCGCATTGGTCGTGCGAAAGGTGCCCGCGTTTCCCGCCCTGCTCATCGGCGCGCTCACCGGCTGCCTGTTCGCCGTCATCTTCCAGCAGGATGCTGTGCTGCGTTTTGTGGGTGAGACGGAGTTCGCGCGACCGCTCGCCCTTGCGCGCGGCGCGTGGACGGCGCTGTTCGACGGCTACACGCTCGAGTCGGGCAACGCAGCGCTCGATGAACTGCTCAGTCGTGGCGGCATGGCGAGCATGCTCAACACCGTGTGGCTCATTCTCTCCGCAATGACCTTCGGCGCCGTCATGGAAACCACCGGCATGCTGCAGCGTATCGCCGCGGCCATCCTCGGCTCCGTGCGCGGCACCGGGAGCCTGATTGCGGCAACGATTGGCACAGCCATCGGCATGAACGTGATCGCATCTGATCAGTACATTGCGATCGTGCTGCCGGGACGCATGTTCCGCGCCGAGTTCAAGCGTCGTGGCTTGCGGGCCAAGAATCTTTCGCGCGCACTCGAGGATGGCGGCACACTTACATCGCCGCTCGTACCCTGGAACACCTGCGGTGCATTCATGGCGGGAACGCTCGGTGTCGCGACGGTCGCGTACGCGCCGTTTGCGTTCTTCAACCTGATCAATCCGGTCATCTCCCTGATCTACGGCTTCACCGGGTTCACGATCGAGAAGATTCCGCCCGGTGAAGTCGAGGACGAGGAGTTGGAGCTGGGCAACCGAACGGTGGCGGCGGTCGCGTAGTGGTGCTGCGCTGCCTCTTCGCGCTCACTGTTTGTTCGCGTTTGAAGGCAGCAGTTGCGGCACACCAGTCGACCACACCGGTGCCTGCTCCAGCGTACGCCACGGAACTGAAGGCCACCATCGCTCCTGCGCGCCGAGTGCAGCGGGCTCCACTCGTTCGCCGGGTCGCGGCGTCGCAACGCGCACGCTGGCACGCTCAGCGGCCACCCTCACGCGCTCGATCGGCTCCGTCCATCCGTGCAGCGCGAGATCGAACAGCCCCCAGTGCACTGGCAGCATCACATCGCCCCGCACCAGTTGATGCGCGAGTACGGCCTGCTCGGGACCAAGATGCACATCCGCCCACAGCGCGTCGTACGCGCCCACTTCGATCATCGTAAGGTCGAACGGACCGAGGCGCTCACCGATCTCGCGCATGAACTCGTCGAGTGACGTGTCGCCGCTGTAGTACACGCGATGCGCTGCCGACGTGATAACCCATCCGGCCCACAGCGTACGGTCACCGTCGCCCACCCCACGACCTGAAAAGTGTCGCGCCGGTGTGGCGGTGAGCGTTATCGTGCCGACACGCATCTCTTCCCACCAGTCGAGCTCGACGATGCGACTGGCCGGCACGCCCCATGCTTCGAGATGCGCGCCAACACCGAGCGGCACGACGAAGCGAACGTTCCGAGCGATGAGCGCCTTGATGGTGGGCATGTCGAGATGGTCATAGTGATCGTGCGAAATGATCACCGCCTCGAGGGAAGGCAAATCGCGAATCGACAATGGTGGCGCGTGGAAGCGTAACGGGCCCGCGAACGTGAATGGCGACACGCGTTCACCCCACACGGGGTCGATCAGTACGCGCGCACCGTCGATCTCGAGCAACAACGTCGAATGTCCGAGCCACGTGACTCGCAGCCCACTGCCCGGAGGCGTCGCGTAGTCAGCGGCGGTGCGCGCAACGACGGGCAATGGCGCATCGGGTGTGCGCACATCGCTGCCGCCAAAGAAGAACTCCCACAGTATCTCATGGTAGGGTCCGTCCACGCGAGGCAATCGGTTGGTAAACGCGCCATCCCGCCACTGCGGGGACAGCTCTACCCGCGCAAGTCGGTCCCCCTCGAGTTTTCCGCCGATCGCCTCGGCCGCGATGAGCCAAAGCACGAACGCCGCGACGAGCAATGCGCCAGAAACCAGAAGGAATGCGCGAAACAAGAGGCGGATTGTGCGCTGGATGCGCATTCCTGGGCGGGCGGTCGCCGGGCTTCTCGATCGTGAGGCCATATTTCAATCTCGCCGACCACCCGACAGCGCGAAAGCAGCGGGCATCGATGTCGCAGCGAGGAAGAGAGCGCAAAGGCGCGAACTCGCAAACGCGCAAAGAACAGTTATGTGGCTCGCATTTCCGACTCGGTGTGTATCCGTGCGCATCCCGTTTGCGCTTTTGCGCCATCCACACAGAACTACCTCACTCGTTCGCCAGCGCTTGAGTGTTCTCTCCGCGGTCGCGAGATTGCCGGGATGACTTCTCCCAGGACGGTGCGCGTGGCCGTGGTGCAGGCCGCACCCGTCGCGTTCGACCTCGCCGTCACGCTCGATCGTGTGCGCGAGCATACGCGCAACGCCGCCGAGCAGGGCGCACAACTTGTGCTGTTCCCCGAGGCGTTCGTGAGTGCGTATCCGCGCGGGCTCACGTTTGGCACGGTCGTCGGCAGTCGCACGGCGGAAGGACGTGAGTGGTACCGTCGCTACCACGCGTCGAGCATTGCCGTTCCGGGTCCCGATACATCCACGCTCGGCGATATCGCGCGCGAATACGCGGTGCATCTCGTGATCGGGGTGATCGAACGCGACGGTGGCACACTGTATTGCACGGTGCTGTTCTTCTCGCCCGACGGCACACTGCTCGACAAGCATCGCAAGCTCATGCCCACCGCCGCCGAGCGCATCGTGTGGGGACAGGGCGACGGAAGTACCATGCGCACAGTGCAGACTGGGATCGGAGTGCTCGGTGCCGCCATCTGCTGGGAGAACTACATGCCGATGTATCGCATGAGTCTCTATGCACAGGGCGTCGAACTGTACCTCGCGCCAACGGCAGACAGCCGCGAGTCCTGGCTCGCCACGGTGCGACACGTCGCGCTCGAAGGCCGCTGCTTCGTGCTGTCATGCAATCAGTTTGCGCGGCGCTCAGACTACCCTGACGACTATCCGCTCGAGTCACCCGTCGCACCCGATACGATTCTCACGCGCGGCGGAAGCTGCATCATACATCCGTTCGGCGATATCCTTGCGGGCCCTGTGTACGATCGCGAGGCGGTACTGGTTGCCGACCTGTCTCTCGATGACATTCCGCGCGCAAAGTTCGACTTCGATGTGACGGGCCACTACGCGCGTCCGGACATCTTCGACTTGCGTGTGGACACGCGATCGCGTCCCGCAGTACAGTTCGGACACAATGATGCCGGCGCGGACAACGATCGCGACACGTAGGCACGCATGCACGGCGATCGGGACGACCCGACACGCCTGAGACAACCGGGGACGGCCCCGTTCAACGGAGCGAACGATGGCGTGGTTGGTGCTCTTCTGTGCGGGCATGTTGGAGATCGCGTGGGCGGTTGGCCTCAAGTATTCCGAAGGCTTCACGCGGCTGTGGCCGAGCGTGGGCACCGCGGCAGCGCTGGTTGCCAGCATGCTTCTGCTTGGCCTGTCCTTGCGCACCCTGCCGCTGGGTACCGCCTACGCCGTCTGGACCGGCATTGGCACCATCGGCACAGCGACGCTCGGCATTGTGCTCTTTCGCGAACCCGCTACCGTGGCGCGACTCGTATGCATCTCCCTGATCCTCATTGGCATCGTGGGGCTCAAGGTCGTCACGCCCGAGTAGTGCCCTGAGCGCGCCATGCTCGTCCTACCTGCATGCGCGTCACCGAGACACTGCTTGCCACCGTCGTCATTGCACTGGCCGCCTTCGTGGCGACCCAGTCCGCGACGTTGTCGGCACCTCGAGACGGCGAACTTGACGCCACCGCATCGGGTACGCTGGCCACGGTGCCACAACAGGATCCGCAGGACGTCACGTCGGTCGGCGATCCTGACACAAGCGCGCCGGCAGATGGCAGCTCGGACAGCCTGACCGGGCGACTTCGTCGCATCATGGCGTCCGGTCGCGCACAGGGACGCCTCGCAAGCAGTACCGAGTACGTCATCGACGTACCGCGCGATGCGGCGTGGCCAGCCTCCGAGATGCGTCGCCGTCTGTCGATGGGCGAGGAAGGCACCTATATCGGGGCACTGCTGCGTGCGCGGGATTCCGTGGTGACACGTTGGCCCGACAGACGCGCAACTCCGCTACGCGTCTGGGTTGGTGATGGTGGCGCACTCCACGCGTGGGACACCGCGTTTCCATCCGTCGTACGCGATGCATTCGACGAGTGGAGCCAGAGCGGCATTCCCGTGCGCTTCACCTACGTACGCGACTCAGCGAGCGCCGATGTACACGTGAGCTTCGTGCCACAGTTGGCACAGGGCATAAGCGGCCGTACTATCTGGAGCCGCGACAGCACCTGGTGGCTGGTGGGCGGCTATATCGAACTCGCGCTCACGCATCCGCTCGGCGGGGCGGTGAACATCGAACAGATGCGCGCCATCGCGCTGCACGAAATCGGACATCTGCTCGGTCTCGATCACGTGGACGATGCCACGAACATCATGGCTCCGCGTGTCCGCGTGCGGACGCTCAGCGACGCTGACCGTGCAACGGTGCGGCTGATTTACTCGGTACCGGCAGGCTCCGCGCGCTGACAACGCGGTGGCGGCTGTCGGAACGCGCCGAACGGGCGGGAGCCGAACTGCCAACTGAAAATCAGGGTGATTCAACAGTGTGGATGGGCCCGACCGGGGTGAAGCCGAACGGGGGCGACGCGGCAGCGCCGCTTTCGCGGCGCTCGACGACCGGTTCGGCCTCACCCCGTCAGGCCCAGTCAGCAGACCTCCGACCCTGCGCGAATGCGCTCGGCGGTTTGGCTCCCGCCGGTTGGGCCGGGCTGCCCTTTGCCGAATGCAACGCGCACTGATTCACCACCGCAGCGTGACCGTACGCTCCGCCTCGTTGCCGCGCAGCACGCGAATGGCCAGCGTACGCGACTCACCCGCGCGCTCGAACGCAACGCGAATGTCATTCACCCGACGCGTCACGAGACCATTGGCCGAGCGAATCACGTCGCCATCCCGCAGCCCCACATCGGACGCAGGCGTTCCGCGCAGTACCTGAAGCACGAGCACTCCCTCGGGCAACGACAACGCCGCGCGCAGGTCGGCGCCGAGCGACTTGAGCTGTGCACCGAACAGCATCGCATCGTCGGTGTTCGCGAAGAAGCTCATCATGGCCGGCGGCGTCGGCGCGGTCGGCGCCACAGTGCGCCACATACCACCCGAGGACACGGTGAACTCTCCGCTCCGCGTCATGAGCATGTTCAGCGTGTCGGAGGAAAATGTCACCTGCCCGCCGCTGCCACGCGCACTCGCCACCGGCGAGGGGCGCTCGAACACGAATACGTTGGTTCCCGCCACCTCTACTCGCGGCGCTTCCGCGCGAGCCGGTACCGGTGGAGTGGACGGCATCACACCTTGTACACGTCCATGAACGCGCACGGGGGAAGGTGCCGGTCGATCCGCCACGCGCAACGAAAAATCTCGCATGCGACCAGCGCGCCGCGCGCGCACTCGCACATTCGCATTCGGCGTGAGCAATGATGTGTAGTCCACCATGCCACTGCGCACGTCCTGACCGTTGAATGCCACGATGGTATCGCCGGCTTGCAGTCCCGCGCGCTCCGCAGGCGATCCGGGATCGACCGCTTCAATGACCGGATACTCGCAGTAACTCACGATGTAACCCGCCTGCAGCGACTGCCGGAGCGGCACACTCGAAAGCGTGACACCCATGTAGCCGGACGGCGCGGTGGGCACAGGACGCGCCACGCGGGCCAGCGCAAGTTCCACAGCCTGATCCACCTGCGGCGCCAGCTGGCGCACTCGCATGGTGACAGCGCTGCGCTGCGCCAGTTCGGAGTTCATCGCGTCACCACCGCGACGCGGCGCCGCCAACACCACCGATTCGATCACACGTGCGAGTGAATCCACTTCTCGGCGCATCTGCAACACCGGTGCACTTGCGCTTGACGACTGACTCGACGCTCGCAGCGCCTGCAACTGTGACGCCGCTTCCAGCTCACTACGCATGCGCAGCAACGCAAGACCTTCGGGAAGTCGCGCCAGACTGAGCATATCGGACGGATCCTGCCCGCACTGATCGCCGCTTACGATCGTGAAGGTCTGTTGCGGTGCAGAGCGCACTCCGGGCACGCCATACGGGCGCACACTTGTCTGCGCTGAAAGCGAGCCGACAGTTGCTGCCGCAACGAGACCTGCGAACGAGACGCGCACAGGAGCACAGCGCGTGACCAACGAAATCACCATTCGATACCGCACGATCAGAACCGCTCCATCACACGATCCACCGACAGCGATGCGCCAAGCTGACGCAGTGTCGCCTCACGCGCCGTGTACGCGGCGAGGTAGTACTGATTGAGCACGGGATCCTGCGGTGCCTCGTACAATCCGGCCCGCGAAGCGATCATCATCTGGTCCAGCGCCGCCAGCCGAGCGCGAATCGCCGCCTGTGCGTTCACGGTCGTATCGTGCGACGCCAGCCAGAGCGAGGCGCGCTCATAGTCACGCTGCGCGCGGTCGAGCACCGTTGACGCTTCAGTCACCGAGGCAAACTCTTCGTCATCGAAACTGCTGGCCAGCGTTGCCACGTCCACGCTCATGGGCAGCACCGTCTCACCCGCGCTCAGGCGCCCTGCAGCAACGCCGCCGGCCACGAGCGCGAATGCT
>JBGTFN010000413.1:0-11440 GCA_041747275.1 Gemmatimonadaceae bacterium
TCGGCGTCGAGTCCGCCTGGGCGGCGGGAGCGGGCGGGGCGGGGGCGGTGGCACGGCAGGCCAGCGGACCGGCCATCAGGAGGACGACACCGACAGCGAGACGCGATACCACGGCGTTGCGGAGATCTTGGGGCACGGCGATTCGGGCGAAATGGACGGAGGGCTTGCCCCGAAGCAACGAGTCAGGTCGCGGGCAGGTCACGAGCGCGGCACTGCACCGGCGCGCCCTCGCGAGAAGTATCTTCGGTACATTACCATGGATCAGGACCAGCTGCCCGGCGTCCGGGCCCCAAGGCAACACTTCCCTAGACATGATTGTGCCCGTGATGATTACCCAAACTTCCGTTCGCCGCGCTGTCGGCACGCTCGCCACGCTCGCCGTGTTTGTTGCCGGCGATCTCGCCGCACAAGCTACCTATCGCGGCGCGCCCAGCGGACGCGCCACCACTATGGTGGTGTTCAACGCCGTCGTGCCGCAGGGCACGCCCGCAAATCAGCGGCCGGCCCCGCTGTCGGCGACGATCGACTACGGACAGCCGCATGCACGCGGTCGCGCCGTGGATGGCGGGCTCATTCCCCACGGAACGGTGTGGCGTCTCGGCGCGAACGAGGCCACCGCGCTGACGACCACGGTTGATCTCGAGATCGGCGGCAAGTTGGTGCCCAAGGGCGAGTACACGCTGTTCGCTCTCGCCACCTCGAACTCGCTGCAGCTCATCGTCAACAAGAAAACGGGGCAGTGGGGGACGCAGTACGACGAAGCCACGGATCTCGTTCGCATTCCGATGATGCTTCATGCGCGTTCTGACTCTTTGCCCGGACTGCAGATCACGTTGGAACCGGGTGCGGCCGATGCGCCGCTGTCGGGCGTGCTGCGCGTGCAGTGGGGCACGGTGGACGCGATGGTGCCGTACACCGCAAAGCCCTGATCGAAGCGGCGACGCGCCCGGGTGCCGCGGTGGACCGCGGTGCCCGGGCGTCTGCCGTTTACTCGTTTTTTCGGCGCGACGCGACGAGCGCGGCGCGCGTCTTCATAGCAGAGCTGCCTTGACATGACTACCCGTTTGCACGCCCTCCGCGACGCCGGAACGGCGCCTTGGCTCGATTTCATCGAGCGTACAATGTTGCACGACGGCGAACTCGCGCGACGCATCCGCGAAGACGCGCTGATGGGCATGACGTCCAACCCCACCATCTTCGAGAAGGCGCTCGCAGATGGCACCGCGTACGACGTCGAGCTCTCCTCGATGCCCGCCGACTTTTCGGCGCGCGATTGTTTTGAACGGCTCGCCACCACCGACGTGCAGCACGCCTGCGATGCGTTCGCCGGCGTGTACGCGCAAACGAATGGTGGCGACGGCTACGTCTCGCTCGAAGTTGGTCCCGACCTTGCACACGATGCGGCCGGCACGGTCGCCGAAGCGCACCGCCTGTGGGCGGCGGTGAATCGACCCAACCTGATGATCAAGGTGCCAGGCACGCCGGAAGGCGCCGAGGCAGTCGAGCAGCTCATCGCAGACGGACTCAACGTGAACGTCACGCTGCTCTTCGGCCTCGAGGCGCACGCCCGCGTTATCGACGCTTATCTCGCCGCTCTTGAGGCGCGCGTGCGCGATGGCCAGCCGGTGGATCGCATCGCGTCGGTCGCCAGCTTCTTCGTCAGCCGCGTTGACAATACCGTCGACGCGCTCTTGCAGTCGCGCATCGCATCGGCGCCCGCAAGCGATCGCAAGGCGCTCGAAGCACTGCTCGGCAAGACGGCGATTGCCAATGCAAAGCTGGCCTACCAGCTCTTCGCTGATCGCTTCAGCGGCGCACGGTGGGAGGCGCTCTCAGCGCATGGCGCGCGCGTGCAGCGTCCGCTCTGGGCGAGTACGAGCACCAAGAATCCGGCATATCGCGACGTGCTCTACGTGGAAGCGCTGATCGGTCCGGATTCGGTAAACACGCTGCCGCCGGCCACGCTCGAGGCATTTCGCGATCATGGTGAAGTCTTGCGCACGGTAGATCGTGATGTGGACGCTGCAGAAGCGCAGATCGCCGCGCTCTCGTCGCACGGGGTCAGCCTGGACGACGTCACGGCACAGCTGCTCGCTGACGGGCTGCGTTCGTTCGCCACTTCTTTCGAAACGCTTCTTGGCGGTCTGACGGCCAAGCGCTCGCAGCTGGTGCAGGCGGGAGGCACGCATGAGTGAGGATGTGATCAGCATTCCGAGAACGGGTCCCGAATCCGTCAACCGCCCGATGGCAGATACCACGACATGGTCGGTCAGCAGCAAACGGCGCATCTTTCCGCGCACCAAGATCGTGGGTACGCTCGGGCCGAGCTCCAATACGCCTGATACGATTCGCGAGCTCATTCAATCGGGACTCGATGTCGCGCGAATCAACTTCTCGCACGGCACGCACGAGCAGCATGCGCGAACGATTGCGGATGTGCGCCGCGTTTCTGCGGAACTCGGCCGCTCCGTCGCGATCCTCGGTGATCTGCAGGGTCCCCGCATCCGTATCGGCGTGCTGCCGGCGCCGCGCGAGCTGACGGAGAGCGAGGAGATCGTGCTGTCGCCTGACACCTCAGCCACCGGCGACCAAATTCCTGTCACGTACCACATGCTCGCGCAGGACGTGAGCACGGGCAAGCGAATCCTCATCAACGACGGCCTCATCGAGGTCCTGGTCGTTCGCGTGGAAGGCGACGCGGTGTACTGCCGCGTGCTGCACGGCGGCATTCTCAGCAGCAACAAGGGCATGAACCTGCCGGGTGTGCACGTGTCCGCGCCGTCCCTCACCGAGAAGGATCGCGCAGACTTGGCATTTGCGGTGGAGCACGACCTCGATGCCGTCGCGCTCAGCTTCGTTCGCGTGGCCGCCGACATCGAAGAGCTGCGCACGCTCGTGCCCAAGCACATGCTTGTCGTGGCCAAAATCGAAAAGGACGTGGCGCTGCAGAACATCGAGGACATCCTGCGCGCGTCGGACGCGGTCATGGTCGCGCGTGGCGACCTTGGCGTTGAACTGCCGTTCGAGGAAGTGCCGATCGCGCAGAAGCGCATCATTGCGCTCGCCAATCGCATGGGGCGTCCGGTCATCACGGCGACGCAGATGCTCGAGTCCATGATCACGCATCCGCGGCCCACGCGCGCCGAAGCAAGCGACGTGGCAAACGCGATCCTCGACGGCACAGATGCGGTGATGCTTTCGGCGGAAACGGCGGCCGGTCAGTATCCGCGCCTTGCCGTCGAAGCCATGCGTCGTATCATCCTCGAAATCGAGTCGAGCCCGCGGCCGCCGTACGCGCAACGCATCGAGCATCGTTTCGAAGGCGCTGTCAACACGGAAGAAGCAATCGCCGCTGCCACCACGGCGGCCGTGCGCATGCTGCACGCGCCGCTCGTGGTGGTGTTCACCAAGAGCGGTTTCAGCGCGCGTATTGTCTCGTCGCATCGTCCTGCAGTGCCCATTCTGGCACTCACCGATGAACCGCGTGTATGCCGGCAGCTGTCGCTCGTGTGGGGCGTGATTCCGCGCCTGGTGCCAACAGCGCGAGGGTACGATCACATGGTGGCCATGGCACTCCGTGACGCGACGGAACTCAACCTGGCGGTGACCGGCGATCGCGTCATCGTCACTGCCGGCGCGCCGTTCGACGTGCCGGGCACCACCAACCTGCTCAAGGTCGAGGTCGTGTGACGGGGACACGCGCGTGATTGTCACGCTGCTCGGCACGGGCACGAGTTTCGGGGTTCCACAAATCGGCTGCGCATGTGCCGTATGTCGATCGAGTGATCCTCGTGACCGCCGCTCGCGCTGCGCAGCGTTTGTCGAGACCGCAGGTGGCACACGCCTCCTCATCGACACCCCCCCCGAGCTGCGACTCCAACTCGTGGCCGCGGGCATTACACGCGCGGACGCGGTACTCTACACGCATGAACACGCTGATCATATTCACGGCATCGATGATCTGCGTTCCCTGAGCGACCGGAGGGGAACAGCGCTACCGCTCTACGGCTCGCGCGAAACGCTCGATACGATCGCGACACGCTTTCCCTATGTTGTGGATCCGTCCATGCGGCCGCTGCCGGGCACGACCAAGCCTGAAGGCGCGCTGCACGTCATCGAAGCCGCCACCAGCTTCACGATCGGCGACGCGCAGGTTTTGCCCCTCGCGGTGCCGCACGGGCGAAGCACTGTCTTCGCCTATCGGATCGGCCGCTTCGGATATGTCACGGACGCCAAGAGCCTGTCGGACAGTGTGATCGCCGCGCTGCGAGGTGTGGACGTGCTGGTGCTCAATGCGCTCTTCCGCACGCCACATCCGACGCATCTCTCCATTCCCGAAGCCATCGATGTCGCGCGTACGGTCGGTGCGTCGCGCACATATTTCACACATCTCACGCACGAGCATGCGCACGCCGAGCTCGCGTCGGAGTTGCCGGACGGCATTGCCCCCGGATTCGACGGACTCGTCATAGACGTTGCCGACTGACACGCGAGCATTGGCGCATATTCTGCATCGCCTTCGAACCGCTTCCCGAACCTCCCCCCTCCGCCATGCCGCTCTCGATCGATTTCACCAACATGATGGCTGGTCCGCTGCCTGATGGACGCGGCATCACGTCCGACCAGTGGGATTTCGGCGCGTTGCGCTTTCGCACCGCGCACGAGCGTGTGTCAGCATTGCATGCAGACGGCACGCTCGGCTTCATCAACCTGCCCACCAACGATACCCTGATTGCGCAGACACTGGCGGTCGCGCGGAGTTTCAGCGGAAAAATCGACGATGTGCTGTTGCTCGGCATTGGTGGCTCGGCGTTGGGTCCGATTGCGCTGCGATCCGCGCTGCGCGCTCCGCACTGGAATGAACTGAGCGAAGCGGCGCGTCGCGGTCAGCCGCGACTGCACGTGCTCGACAATGTGGATCCGAACACCATCGCCGCGACCGTCGCGCGTCTCGCATTCGCTCGCACGCTCGTCATTGTGATCTCGAAGTCCGGGGGCACGGTGGAGACGATGGCGCAATACCTCATTGTGCGCGATGCCATGGAAGCCGCACTCGGCGCGGAGCAGGCGAAAGCGCAGCTCGTGTTCGTCACCGATCCCGAGGTGGGCGCGCTGCGCGCGATTGCGCGCGACGAGGGCATCACCACGCTGGACATTCCGCCCAATGTCGGCGGCCGGTTCAGCGTGCTCACCGCCGTCGGCATGCTGCCCGCGGCGCTCATCGGCATCGATGTGCGCGCGCTACTGAGCGGCGCTGCGGATGTTGCGACGCGATGCGACAGCCCGGAGCTCGCCAGGAACCCGGCGGGAATCTTCGCCGTGCTGCAATGGCTCGCCGACACGCGGCACGGGGCCCATGTGCATACACTCATGCCGTATGCCGATGGCCTGCGCGAGATCGCGTCGTGGTTCGTGCAGCTCTGGGCGGAGAGCCTGGGCAAGATTCGCGCGGACGGCACAAGTGTCGGCCCTACGCCGATTCCCGCGGTCGGAGCGACGGATCAGCACGCGCAGGTGCAGCTCTTCATGGAGGGACCGGCCAACAAGACGGTCGCGTTCATCGCCGTGAGCGGACGGGAGCAGGAGGGAGTGATTCCCGCTCGTCACGCCGAGCGGCCGGAACTTGGCTATCTGGGCGGACACACGCTCGGAGCGCTGCTTGATATCGAGCGGCAGGCCACATCAGGAGCGCTCGCCGCGCGAGGCCGACTCAACTTCACGATTCGGATTCCGGCCGTGGACGCGCGCAGCGTCGGTGCGCTGCTGTATCTCTTCGAAATGGCCACTGC
The DNA here is from genome assembly GCA_041747275.1 of Gemmatimonadaceae bacterium. Lineage (GTDB taxonomy): Bacteria > Gemmatimonadota > Gemmatimonadetes > Gemmatimonadales > Gemmatimonadaceae > JAABRT01. The sequence continues at coordinate 5,790 of JBGTFN010000413.1, forward strand.
GTATGCTGGCGAGCTCTACGAGGTGAACGCCTTCGACCAACCGGGGGTAGAACTCGGAAAGCAGTTTGCGTACGCGATGCTCGGCCGTCCGGGCAGCGACACCGCCAAGCGGGAGTGGGAATCACTTCCTCGTCCAGATCCTCGGTTTCAAGTGTGACTCTCGTCGGCTTCGGGCTTCCCATCAGCGCTCGAGCCGCCGAAGTTGCATGATTACTGTCAGTGGCCGGCCTGATCGCCGGCGCATTTTTCTCACCTGGCCGGAGCCGTCCGGCAAACCGCCGTCGATTGCGACGGCGCCCGAGGACTCGATGACGCAGCAGACTCTCCCGTCCACGCAGCTCTTCGGCGGCGCGGTGTCGGTCTCGGATGGTGTGGTCACCGTTCACGACGACAGCGCCCTGCAGACCGACCATCTGGATCGCCTCTTGCACGAGGCCGTCTTTGGCGAACCGGCCGAACGCGAGCAGGCGCGCTGGTTGATCTGGGAGATCGGACAGGCAGTCGGTGTGCGTCCGGCGTCCATTCACGAGCTCTATATGGCGCGCGGCCGCGGCGAATGCAGCGGTTTTACCGTGCCCGCGATCAATGTGCGCGGCGCATCGTATGACACGGCCCGCTCGATCTTTCGCCAAGCCATGGCGCTCGATGCAGGCGCCTTCCTGCTCGAAATCGCCCGTTCGGAAATCGCGTACACCGACCAGCGTCCAGCGGAGTACGTATCGGTGATGCTGGCGGCCGCGATGCGCGAAGGGTTTCGCGGACCCGTGTTCATCCAGGGCGATCACTTCCAGGTGAACGTCAAGAAGTTCGCGGTCAATCCTGAAGTGGAAGTGGACGCGGTGCTGCACCTCGTGCGCGAGGCTGTGTCGGCGGGCTTCTACAACATCGACGTCGACACATCCACGCTGGTGGACCTGTCACAGCCGTCGCTCGACGAGCAGCAGCGACGCAATTACGAACGCTGCGTGCAGATCTCGCGCGTCGTACGCGAGCAGGAACCGCGTGGTGTGACGATCTCCATCGGTGGTGAGATCGGCGAGGTGGGCACGGAGAACTCGACGCCCGAAGAACTCGAGGCCTTCATGGACGGCTTCAACCGGACGCTCGAAGCAGAGGCGCCTGGCACTGCGGGACTGTCCAAGATCAGCGTGCAATCGGGCACGTCGCATGGCGGTATCGTGCTGCCAGACGGCTCCATCGCCGAAGTCGCGCTCGATCTCGATACCCTCGCGACACTCTCGCAGATTGCGCGTGACAAGTACGGGCTGGCCGGGGCGGTGCAACATGGTGCGTCCACGTTGCCGGATACGGCGTTCTCGAGCTTCCCGGAAACGGAAACGGCCGAGATTCATCTCGCGACGAATTTTCAGAACATGCTGTTCGATCACTTGCCCGAAACGCTGCGCAAGGAGATCTACGAATGGCTGCTCGGGAACGCGAAGGACGAGCGCAAGGACTCCGATTCCGACGAGCAGTTTTTCTACAAGACCCGCAAGAAGGCTCTTGGGCCGTTCAAGCGGCAGCTGTGGTCGTTGCCTGATGACACGAAGGCAACGATTGGACGGGCGTACGACGAAAAGTTCGCCTTTTTGTTTCGGCAGCTTGGCATTGCAGGGACGCGCGAGACGGTTTCGCGCTTCGTCAAACCGACGGCCCTGCGCCGCAAGATGCCCGTGGACGGTGTGCCAAGTGTGGCCGCTGCTCCCGACGATGCGGATCTCAGCGACTGACGAGGAGGCACTATGGGACGATACGAGGATTACGATGACGAGCGCGTGGTGATCGTGGAGCGCGAAGGCAGCGGCAGTGGCAGCGGATTGGGTGCGCTGTTGCTCGGCTTGGCGATCGGCGCAGGCGCGGCGCTGTTGCTGGCGCCGGAATCGGGCGAAGCAATGCGCGCACGTATCCGCCGCGAGACCAAGCGCGCGACTACACGGGCGAAGGAGTTTGTCGACGAGGTGTCAGAGGAAGTCTCGCACACGGTTGGCCGCACGCGAGAAACGGTCGGTCGCAAGGTCGATGAAGCGCGCGGCGTGGTTGAAACGCGGGCACGCGCTGTAGGCGACGCGGTCGATGCCGGTCGTGTTGCGGCTCGACAGGCGAAGACCGAGCTCGAGCGCGCGGTGAACGAAACCAAGCGCGCCTATGAAGACGCGCGCCGCACCCAGCGTGTGGTCGACGCAAGCGAGCCGAGTGAAGGGACGATCGACGCAGCGGAAAACCCCGGCACCGCCTGAGCCGGTCGGGTGGCGCGCATTCCTTGCGCGCCCCCGTGTTGCGACCCCGTTTGACTACGCACGCCGCGTATTCAATGGACTGGCCGACGACAACGCCTTTTTCCTGGCGGGTGGCGTCGCGTTCAGTCTGTTGCTTGCGCTCGTGCCGTTCGTGCTGCTGCTCGTCGTCGGACTGACCTTCGCCTTCGGGCGCGAGCCGGGTCAGGCGGCGGAAACGGTGGTCGCGCTTACCGAGACATTTCTTCCGCGCAACTCGTTCGAAGCGGGCGCGCTCATTCGCACTCTCATCGACGACGTCCTGCGCACACGCGGCGCGGTCGGTATCACGGCCGCGCTCGGCTTCGTGTGGACCAGCACGCGCCTTTTCGGCTCGCTGCGCGCGGTGCTCGCCATCGTGATGGACCGCGATGAGCGCAGCATCGTTGCCGGCAAACTGTTCGATGTCGTAGCGGCCGCCGCCTCGACGTTGCTGGTGGTGGTCTGGGTGATTCTGGCCACCTTCCTGTCCATCGGTACTGAGCGGGGCACATCGATCCTCGCGGATCTCGGCGTGCAGCTTGATGCGCTTGGCACACTCACGTTCCTCGTCGGCCGACTCGTCAGTTTTGCGCTGCTCGTCTTCACGTTCTTTGCGCTCTACCGCGGCCTGCCGCGTCGTCGGCCGCCACGTGAGGCAGCATTGCTCGGCGCCATTATCGCCGGATCCATGTTCGAAATCGCGCGCACGCTATATGCGTACGTGTTTTCATTGTTTACGCCGGGTTCGCTGTACACCGGAACGATTGCGGTCATCGTGTCCGTGGTGTTCTGGGTGTACTACGGTGCGCTGCTATTCCTCGTCGGAGCGGAAACGGCGGCGGTACACGACCTCCGCCGGCAGGAACTCGAACGACTGAACTCATGAATGATGTGATCGACCTGCGCAGCGACACCGTCACGCGTCCGTCTGCCGCCATGCGAGAAGCGATGTCGTCAGCAGAAGTCGGCGACGATGTGCTGGACGGCGATCCCACCACAAACGAACTCGAGCGCGTGGTCGCTGGACGGTTGGGGAAGGAAGCCGCCTTGTTCTTTCCCACCGGATCTATGGCGAATCAGGCCGCGCTGTGGGTGCAGGGACAGCCCGGTACCGAGATTCTGCTCGATGCCGACGCGCACATTGTGCACTGGGAGATGGCCGCGGCAGCGGCCTTTGCCGGACTTCAAGTGCGCCCGGTTCGTGGCAGGCATCCGGTGATGACCGCGGCAGATCTCGAGGCGGCGATTCGCGCGCCGTCCGCGCACGCTCCCGACACGTCGATGGTGTGCCTCGAGAATACGCACAACGGAGCCGGCGGGATGATCACACCGATCAGCGAACTGCTCGCGATGCGCGAGATTGCGCGAGGACTCGGCGTACCCGTGCATCTCGACGGTGCACGTCTCTGGAATGCGCATATTGCAACGGGCGTGTCGTTGCCGGAACTCGCGTCGTGCGCGGATACTGTGATGGTGTCGTTCTCGAAGGGGCTCGGTGCTCCGGTGGGCGCCGCGCTCGCGGGTTCGCGCGACGTGATCCGGCGTGCGCACAAGGCGCGCAAACGGTTTGGCGGCGGTATGCGACAATCCGGCGTGCTCGCTGCGGCCGCGATGTACGGGCTCGAACATCATCTGCAGCCGCTGGCTGAAGACCACGCGAACGCAAGTGTGCTCGCGCGTATGCTCGACGGTGCAGGCGGAGCGCGCGTGGTGACGCCGCAGACGAACATCGTGATGCTCGACTTGCCCAAACCGTTGGCGGCGCGTGTGATCGCCGAAGCGGCAAGTGCGGGGGTGCGTATCTCCCAGTGGACGTTCACCCGCGTACGCGCGGTCACGCACCGGGATGCCGATGCCTCGCAGGTCGCCGACGCCGGTGACCGCATCGTGCGCGTGCTGGAACGCGTGCTCAGCGAGTAATCGGGCCGCCTTGTTCGGGAGGCGCGTGCGTGGTAAGCTTCAGATGTCTCGGGTCCCGGAGGGCGTAAGCCCGCCAACTCCGCCAGGACCCCGCAGGTAGCAACGGTACGTGGTGTCTTATGTCGCTTCGTAAGGCCCGGGGCATTGCGCCGGTGTGTCTCGTCCCTCCTCTCGGAGCGAAGAGCGCACCGGCGCTTTAGTTTTGTGGGATCTGTGTGGTATCCGCATGGCATCCGCGTCGCGGCCACTCTCCCGATCGCCCCAGCTCCTGTCCATGTCGCTCGCCCTCGCGCGCAAGTATCGCCCCACCAATTTCGCGTCGGTTGCCGTGCAGTCGCATGTCGCGAACACGCTCAAGGGCGCGATTGCACGCGATCGTGTCGCCCACGGTTACTTGCTGTGCGGACCGCGCGGTACGGGCAAGACCACGCTCGCGCGCGTACTGGCCATGGCGCTCAACTGCGAAACGCTGACCGCACAACGTCGCGCGGGCGAAGCGAGTGATGGTGAGCCGTGCGGCACGTGTTCGAGTTGCGAACGCATCTGGAGCGGCAGCACCTCGCTCGATGTCGTCGAGATCGACGCTGCATCAAACCGTGGCGTGGATGACGCGCGCGATCTGCGCGAGCGCGCGATGTATGCGCCGTCAGCCGACGACCGCTACAAGGTCTACATCGTGGACGAAGCACACATGCTCACGCGCGAGGCGTGGAATGCGCTGCTGAAGGTGCTCGAGGAGCCGCCGCCACGCGTTGTGTTCGTGTTCGCGACTACCGATCCGCAAAAGATCGCGCAGGCGGCCGCACCGGTGCTCAGCCGGCTGCAGCGCTTCGACCTCAAGCGCATTGGCCCGGGCGAGATTCGGGAGCGGCTCGCGCATGTGCTCACCAGCGAAGGCGTCACGTTCGACGACGACGCGCTCGGCATGATCGCACGTGCCGCCGATGGTGGATTGCGCGACGCACTGTCGCTCACCGACCAGGTGCTCTCGCTCGGCGACTCCAGCGAAGTCACCGCCGATCGTGTGCGCACTGCGCTCGGCCTCGTGCCGGAAGAAGAGTTCCTCGCGCTGCTCGATGTGATTGCTGAGCGACGCGCGAGCGATGTCTTCGAACGTGTGCAGGCGCTGGCCGATGGTGGCGTCGACTTTGCGCAGGTGCTCTCGGGACTGGCAGATGTTCTGCGGGCTACGCTGGCGATCGCGCTTGGCGGCACACCGCCCGAAATCAGCGATACGTTGCGGGTCGCGCTCGACGAGCGACGCGACCGTCTCACCGCGCCCGATGTGCTGCGCATGTTGCACGCGCTGCTCGAGATCGAGCCACAGTTCCGGAAGAGCGGTCAGCCGCAACTCCTGCTCGAGTCGCTGCTCGTGCGATTTGCGTTGCTCGATCGCACGGTCGACCTCGAAGACGTGCTGCGCGGCTTCGACACCGGCGAGGACCCACCGGCCCGCCGCACAGCGCGCGTCGAGCC
>JBGTFN010000414.1:0-12749 GCA_041747275.1 Gemmatimonadaceae bacterium
GTTCACCGTGCAACTTGCCGCCGTCCTCACCGAGGAGCTCGCGCGACAGGCCGCAGCGGGCGTCTCGGTAGATGGCCGCACGCCGCGCATCGCCAGCTCCGTGCGTGACGGACGGACGCTGTATCGCGTGGTGCTCGGTCCGTATCCGTCGAGAGAGGCCGCTGAGGCAGTCGGCAAGGCCACTGGCCGCACCTACTGGGTGTTCGAGGGCGCGCCGTGAACGGTGCGTTTGACCAGGCGTGGATCGACGCGGAGGCGCGACGACTCGCGCCGCTGCTCGAAGGACAATCAGCAATCGTCGTCAGTGGAGCCGATGTCACCAAAGCGGCCGCACTCGCGCTCGCGCTGGCGCAGCTGCACGGCACAACGCGTCGTGTGGCGATCGCTGACCTTGTGGGTGACGTCGCACCGCTGCACGACGCCGTGACAGACACGGACAACGAAGATCATCACGGCATCTCCGACAGCTTTCTCTACGGCGTCTCGCTGAATCGCATCGCACGACCGATCGACGCTGCAGGAAACGTTTTTCTAATGCCAAGCGGCACCGAGGCCGTCGCATTGGAAGCAGTGTATCGCAATGATCGGTGGCGTCGACTGTCCGCTGGATTTGGTCAGGTAGGCGCACTGCTGCTCGTGGTGGCGGTGCGTGACGTGCCTGGCTTCGATGCGCTGTGTCAATTCGTGGGCGCGTATCTGCCGCTGGGCGAGGCGCATCCCCCGTCGATTCCCGACGTGAAGACGCTGTGGATGGCTCCGCCCCCGCCGCCTGCGGAAACGGTACGCAAGACGGAACGCGCACGCGAGGTCGCGACTGAAGATCGGGGCCACCGTCAGAGCAGGCTGTTCGCCACGCTGGCCGCAGCAGCAGCGCTGGTGTTGGCCGGGCTCGCCGTCTGGCCCAAGCTGTCGGAGAGGTTTTTTCCGCCCGCCGTGCCGGCGATCGCAGACATCGATGACGTCACCGACAGCAGCGCTGCTTCGCCCGATCGCGCGGCGGGCACCGTCGACGTGGAATCGGCGCTTGGCGAACTTGCGGCCACCGATGACAGCGCGGCTTCCGCACCTCCCGCCGCCGAGACGGCACCCGCACGAATTCGCTCGGGCCCGCTCGTGGTGGAGAACGCCGCTGATTCCGCGCAGGCTGCCGCGTTCGCGGTCTATTTCGTGGCCGCCAATACGATTGAGGAGGCGCGGCCGCCGGTCGAAGTCGATGCGCTGGCGGGAGTTGCGGTATCGCCGGTGCGCATCGGAGCTGGGGGCGCGCGCTGGTTTCGCGTGACCGTTGGTGCCGGCACCGACAGTTCGCAGGCGCTCGCGTTGCTGCAGCGATTGCGCGACGCGGAGCAGATCGGCGCGGCGTCCGGCAGTATCATTCGCGTTCCCTTTGCGTTCCGGCTGGAAGAGGGACTTACACCCGATGCTGCACCCGCCGCGATTGCGCGCTGGATGCGCCGCGGCGTGCGCGCGTACGCCCTGCGCCAGACCAGCGGCGTGGTCACACTCTATACCGGCGCCTTCCAGAATCCGGCGCAAGCGACCCTGCTCGCCGATTCGCTGTACGGAGCCGGCATTGCACCGACGTTGGTTTACAGAACGGGGAGAACTTTCTAGTGCGGTTGACGAAGCTCGAAGTGCACGGATTCAAGGCGTTCGCAGATCACACGGAGTTCGTGTTCGATCGCGGTGTCACGGCCATTGTCGGCCCGAACGGGTGCGGCAAGTCCAACGTCTCGGACTCGGTGCGCTGGGTGCTCGGTGAGCAGCGTGCGCGCGTGATGCGCGGCGCGAAGATGGAAGACGTGATTTTCCACGGCTCATCGGCGCGCAAGCCAGTGAACATGGCCGAGGTCTCGTTGCACTTCGACAACTCGGAGGGCGACCTGCCCGTGCCGTTCAAGGAAGTCGTGCTCACACGTCGACTCATGCGCACAGGCGAGAGCGAGTACCTGCTCAACCGCGCCCCATGTCGCTTGCGCGACATTCAGGATCTTGTGCGCGGCACCGGACTCGGTGCCGATTCCGGCGTTGTGATCGAAAGCCGCATGATCGATGCACTGCTCTCCGACCGTCCCGACGACCGGCGCGAGCTGTTCGAAGAAGCGGCGGGCGTAGGTCTGTATCGCGATCGCCGGCGCAGCGCTGAACGTCGCCTCGAAGAAACAACAGTCGACCTCTCACGCCTCGACGACCTGATCGGCGAAGTGCAGAGCCAGGTGCGCTCCCTCTCACGTCAGCGTCGTCGTGCGGAACGTCACGCCGAGCTGACCGCGCGGCGCTTCACGGTGGAAATCGCACTCGCCACGCGCGAAATGGCGGCCTGGCGCGAAGAGCTCGATGCACTCGACGAACGACTGACCACGCTGCGCACGGAAGTGCCTGGCGCCGAAGCGGCGATTCGTGCAGCCGAAGAACAGCGTGAACGGGCGCACGCCTCGCGGGCGGCAGCTGAAGCGTCGCGCGCAGAAGTGTCGCGACTGGCGAGCGAACAGCGGGAGCGCACACTGCGTCTCGAGCGTGAGCTTGCCGTCGCGGAAGAGCGTCAGCGCAGCACGGAAGCGCGTCGCACGCGCGCCGAGCAGGAACGCCTCGAAGGTGAGGCGTTTGGGCAGCGGTTGCGTGATGACCGCGAAAAAGCTGCAACAGATCGTGTGACGTTGGAGCAGGAGCTGCGCGACGCGGGCCAGGGGCTGGCAGAGCGCGTGGACAACGAAGAAGAAGCGCGCGCAGTGGTCACGCGTGCGCGTCAGGCACTCGATACGCTCGAGCGCGCTGCGCGTGAACATCGCGATCAGGCACGCCGACTCGAACTCGACCGCGAAGGCGCCGCACGCGACCTCGCGGAAACGCAACAGCGTCTCGACACGCTCGAGCGTGAACGCAGTCAGCTGGCCGATCAGTTTGCCGCCACCGAGCGCGAACTCGTGCGTGCGCGCGAACAGCTCGAGCTGTTGCAGGGCAACGCGCACGAGGCGCAGCAGGCACTGGATCAGGCACGTGTCGGTGCGAACGCCGCACGCACCGCCGATGCGGAAGCGCGCGCGAAGCTTGCACGCGTCGTGGAGACACACACGTCGCTCGAAGGACAGGTGGCTGCGCTGAAGCGTCTCGAGCGCGAGCGTGTCGGTCTTGCGCCGAGTGCACAGCGACTGCTGAAGGACAAGGACTCACTCGAGGCGGGCGCAGTGCTCGGTCCGCTCACCGATTTTCTGTCGGCCGACGGCGATGTGGCACGGCACGTTGAACGCTATCTCGGGGCGACCATGCACGCGGTCGTGGTGCGAGATGCCGCGGCGGCCGAAGCGGTTCGCCGATGGCATGCGAAGGCCAACCCGGGTCCGTTGTTGCTGCTGCCGCTCGACGCCGTACACGCATCGCGATTCGATGATGCGCCGAGCGATCTGGCATCGGCGGTGAATGCGAGCGGTCCCGCGCAGGGCTGGGTACACGCGCTGCTCGGACAGGTGCAGACGCTCGACGATGGCGAAGCGTTCGTAGACGCACGCGGCGCGATGTTCCTGCCGGGTACATCGGTCGGACCCGGTCCGCTGCAGCGCCGCGCTGAGCTCACGAAGCTGCGGCAGCAACTCGATCGCGCGGCCGACGAGCGCGAGGGTGCGCAGATGGCTTCTGAGGCCGCTCGCATTGCGCTGGTGGATGCTGACCGCGCGCAGCACCAGGCGACGGAAGCCAGCGCCCGGACGCAGCAGGATGTACGCCGTGCGGAAGAGACCGTGCGTGAAGTGGAACGACGTCTCGAGCGCTTCACGCGCGAGGTGCAACAGTCCACGGCGCTCGCGGAACGGCTGACCACCCGCTTCACCGAACTCGAGACGCGCTCGGCGTCGCTCGGCGAGCAACTCGACGCGCTTGAAGCACGCGCCGGTGAGGTCGCTCAGGCGATCAACGAAGCGCGCGGCGTGCTCTCCGAAACCGAGTCCGCGCTTGAAGAAGCGCGTGAGGCACGATCAGCATGGCAGGTGCAGCAGGCGCAGGCACAGGCACGGCTGTCGGTCGCGCAGGATCGTGAGCGTCGTCTGAATGAAGAAGACGCCACGGCGGCCGCGCGCCTCGCAGCACTCGCCAATGAACTATCAAGCCTTGCCGATGCTGATCAGGAACTCGCGCAGCAGCTTGGCTCATGGCACGTGGAGCTCGAGACACAGCGGAAGGCGCTCGGTGACGCCGAGGCGAGACTTGCCGAGGCGGAAGAACTCGTGCGCGTGACATCGACATCGCTCGACGCGGCTGATCGCAGGGTCGACGAATCCCATCGTGCGCACACGAGCGTCGGTGAGGCGTTGCATCACGCCGAGCTGCGTCACACCGATCTTTCCGGTCGGCGCGAGGCGATCAGGCAGCGACTCGAAACCGAGTGGCGGCGTCCGCTCGACGAGTTGCTGGCCGAAGCTGAGGCACTCGATGTGGAGACCGATGCGCTGCGCACCGAAGCGACGGGTCTGCGTGACTCACTCGATGCACTTGGTGCGGTGAACCCGCTCGCCATCGAGGAGCATGAAGAAGAACAGCGTCGCCTCGAGTTTCTTACCGGGCAGCGCAACGACCTCGTGTCGGCGAAGCAGTCGCTGCATCAGGCCATTCGTGAAATCGACAGCACCGCGCGCGAGCTGTTTCTCGTCACTTTCGGGCAGGTGCGCGAGAACTTCCGCCAGATCTTCCTGACGCTCTTCGGCGGTGGTGAGTGCGACCTGCGACTCGAAAATCCCGATGCACCGCTCGACTGCGACATCGAGATCCACGCGTCACCGCGCGGCAAGCGCACGCAGCGCATTCACCTGCTGTCGAGCGGTGAGCGCGCACTCGTCGCGCTCTCGCTGCTCTTTGGCATCTTCCTCACCAAGCCGAGTCCATTCTGTCTGCTGGACGAAGTGGACGCGCCGCTCGACGACCAGAACATCGGTCGGTTCGTGCGCATGCTCAACCAGTTCAAGTCGCGCACGCAGTTCATCGTGATCACGCACAATCCGCGCACAACCACCGAGGCGGCGGATGCCGTGTACGGTGTCACGATGCAGGAGCCGGGCGTGTCGTCGATCGTGAGCGTGCGCATGCGTGGTGGTGCAGTGAACGAACCCGACGGCGAAGTCGCGACCGTCGACGCGTGATTCGTTCGTGGCGTGCGCGCGTTGCGGCTGCGCTGACAGCGTGTCTCGCGTTCGCCGCCGTGGGCGAGCGCGCTACATTGCACGCGCAGCAAAGCGTCGTCGTGGAAACCGGCGAGGGCGTCGTGTTGAGAACCGTCTCGCCACGCTTCACAATTCGCACGCAGGGCTTCGACAACGCGCCGCTTCGCGTCACGATGCGCGTGAGCGAGAACTTCGGCGTGCTGCCGCCGTTCCTGGTCGACACCACGTTCTTCGTGGAGACGGCTGTGTCCACCCTTCGCATCCATCGCGCGTTGCCGAGCGGCGCCACCGTGTATTGGCGCGCGCTGGTTGAACAGGGCGCGCGCGCGGCGATTTCGGAGATCACGGGCCCGCGGGTGGTGCCGATCTGGGTCCAGCTGCTGGAACCGGCGTCGGAGCTGGGAAACCCGCTCGACACACGTCAGCCGCTCTTTCGCTGGCGCTCGCCGAGTGTGGATGTGCCGCCCGGTCCGTGGCGCTACGAGTTGACAATCCTGGCAAGCGGTCAGTCCGTCTTTGGCGCCGCCAACATCACCGATACGATCTACCGCCTGCCATCTCCACTGCAGGCGAATACATCGTACCGGTGGCGGATCACCGCATCGTTGCCGGGAACTGCGCAGCGCGTCACGGCCGAGAGCCCCAGATCGTTCGTGATCGAGGATCCGGCGCTGCCCACGTCCACACTCGTCTACCAGAACTTTCCGAATCCATTTCCCTCAGACGTGTCGTTCTCGACCTGCTTCTGGTTCGATGTCGGCGAGCCGGGCGCGCGGGTGTCGCTGGAGATTCTCGACCTGCGCGGCAATCCGGTTCGCACCATTGTCCCCGCTGAAGATGGGCAATCGCTCTTTCCACCCGGTCGATACGGACGCGGCATCCCGGGCACGGCAAACAACTGCGACAACCGCTTTGTGTGGAACGGCACGGCCGGTGACGGCCAGCCTGTGCCGCCGGGTGTCTATCTGGCGCGATTCCGCGCCAACGGCGGTGCACCAACGGTGCGTCGCATCCTGTTCCGCGGCCGGTAATTACGCCGGGCATGCGACTCACCACCGTGGGAACCGGAACCGTCGCGCCGCACGCACAACGCGTCTGCTCCGGGCATCTTGTCGAGGTGCCTCTGGTCACGCTGCTGCTTGACTGTGGCAGCGGCGTGGTGCACAGACTGGCAAACCTTGGGCTGCCGTGGACATCGATCACGCACGTCGCCATCACACACTTTCACGCGGACCATATCGCGGATCTCGCGATGCTCTGCTACGCGTTCAGGTTCGGACAACTCCCGACGCGTTCCGCCCCTCTGCAAATCATCGGTCCCGCCGGCATTCGTGATGTGATGGACCGCCTCTCGCTTGCGTTCGGCACCTGGCTGCATGCTCCGGGGTATCCCTTGCAGATCGTTGAGCTGTCGGCAGGGGGCCGGATGTCGTTGGGTGGCGGCATGGAGTTGGAGGCACGTGCGGTGCCGCACACGCTGGAGAGCGTGGCATATTCCGTCGAGCACGGTGGAACACGTCTCGTCTACACCGGTGACACCGGCTTTGACGAAACAGTTGCTCGTTGGGCGGCTGGTTGTGACGTGTTGCTTACTGAATGTTCGTTGCCCGACGCGCTGGCCATTCCATCGCACCTCACACCCGCGCAAGCGGGTCGCATGGCGGCGATCGCGTCTCCTGCAGTGCTGGCCCTTACACATTTCTATCCGCCCGTCGAGTCCGTGGACATTGCGGCAATCGTGGCGGAACAGTTCGACGGTCGAGTGGTGATCGCCACCGACGGTTGGTCCATTGATCTCTGAGGAATCCGCATGCTGGTGGTGATGCAACCGTCCGCGACGCCGTCCGATATCGACCGCGTGTGTGAAGAAATCACGCGACAGGGCTTCAAGCCGCTGCCGATGCCCGGCGAGGTACGCATGGCCATCGGCCTGCTCGGGGACGACAGCAAGGCGGATTGGTCGTACATCGAGGCGCTCAACGGCGTCGCGACGGTTGTCATTGTCGAGAAGCCGTATCGTCAGGCTGCACGTGAGTGGAAGCCGGAGAATACGATCGTCGAGATCGCACCGGGCGTGCGCTTTGGCGGCAGCGATGTCGTGCTCGTTGCGGGCCCCTGCTCGGTCGAGTCGGAAGAACAGATTCTGACTGCCGCGCGCGCCGTGCGCGCAGCTGGTGCCACAGCGCTGCGCGGCGGAGCGTTCAAGCCGCGCTCGTCGCCATACGCGTTCCAGGGACTCGGGCACAAGGGCCTTGAACTGCTCGCGCTCGCACGCCGCGAAACGGGACTCGCGATCGTGACGGAAGCGATGGATGAACGCGGTGCCGACATGGTCGCGGAGTACGCCGACTGCATCCAGATCGGTGCGCGCAACATGCAGAACTACTCGCTGCTCAAGCACGTCGGACAGCTTGGCAAGCCGGTCATGCTCAAGCGCGGCATGGCGGCCACGATCAACGACCTGCTCATGAGCGCGGAGTACATCCTCGCCGAGGGCAATCCCAACGTGATCCTGTGCGAGCGCGGTGTGCGCACATTCGACTCCGCGACGCGCAACCTGTTTGACCTTACGGCGATTCCAGTGGTACAAAAGCTGTCGCACCTTCCCATCGTGGCCGACCCGAGTCACGGCACGGGATTGCGTGACAAGGTCACACCGATGGCGCGTGCTGCTGTAGCGGCGGGGGCCGATGGTGTGATCATCGAAGTACATCCGCAGCCGGACAAGGCACTCTCCGACGGCGCGCAGTCGCTCTACCCCGAACAATTCGCGCAACTCGTCACGCAGTTGCGTCCCATTGCCGAAGCGATCGGTCGCGCTATTGCGCCCACGCCAGGCACTGCAAAGGTGAACATATGACACGCACACTCTCCTCGCGTCGCACCAGCATGCGTTCGCCATTCGTCACATCGGCGTTGCTGCTGGCCCTCTCGACGGCTGTGCCTTCGTTCGCATCTGCGCAGGCCGCAAATCCGTCCGCCGTGCTCGCACGTGCGCGCGCGGAATACGCGACGGTGCGCACGGCGCGCGCGGAGTTCACGCAGGAAATCAGGAATCCGCTGCTGGGCCGCACCCTTACATCGCGCGGCACGCTCGTGCAGCGCAAGCCGGGCAAGATGGCGGTGACGTTCAGTGATCCGGCGGGCGATCGCATCGTTTCCGACGGTACATGGCTCTGGGTGTACATTCCGAGCTCATCGCCAGGTCAGGTCATGAAGTTGCCGGCAGGCGCGGGTGGCACGGGCGGCGTCGATGTTGCGGCAACGGTGCTGGACGCGCCGCGCGAAGGCTACACGCTGAGCGCCGCCGGTGCACGCGCCGTAAACGGACGCGCAACGCAAGGAGTGACGCTCACCGCCAAGTCGGGCGCGGAAGTGCCGTTCCCCAAGGCGACGCTATGGATCGACAACGTCGATGGAACGGTGCGCGAGGTGGCGATTACCGACGAGACGGGCACATCACGCACGATCCGGCTGGTATCGTATGAGAAGAACGTGAACATCGATGCGAAGGAGTTCGCGTTCAAGGTGCCGAGCGGTGTGAGGGTGGTGCAGCAGCCCTGAAGCGATCCGTCGTGACGCGCGTGACGCACGCGCCAACACGTGCCATGCACGACTGCGTCGAGACGCTGATTATTCGAGCGTCGGAATGCGCGTGGGTACCGTGGTGCTGGGATCTTCGGCGCGGGAGAATGGCTCGCGCGGCGTCTCCGCACCGTCGAGCAAGCGCAGCGCACGCGCAATCACGGCATCATCTTGCGCACGACGCAGGAACTCAGCGTCCGGCCCGAATGCAACTCGCGCGACCTCGTAACCAAGCGCGCGAGCGATCCATGGGGCGGCCGCGTCGAAGATTCGACGGTCCATCTCCACACCGCGTCGTTGCAGTTCATTCCACACGGCATTTACCATCTCGCGTGTGACCGGCTGTTCGGAGTCGAGGAACAGCCCGCGCTGCTTGAATGCGAGCGCCGTCATCGCCACGGCATCGCGGTACTGCACAGTGTTCGGCCCCAACGCGATCGCAAACTTTTGCACGTGCGGCGGCAACGCCGAATCTCCCGCTATCACGTCCGGAACAATGCCGCCACCGCCCATCACCGTGCGACCCATTGCCGTGGTGAAGCGCGGACGCACCGGCTCACGGTCGTCGTCGTCGGAATCGGGCACGGCGAGCGTGGAGATGCTCCTTCCGAGTGGGGTGAACCAGCGTGATGTCGTAATGCGCAGCGCACCGCCCGTGGTCATGGGGAATACGCTCTGTGCACTGCCCTTGCCGAACGAGGTGCGACCAACGACGATCGCGCGATCATTGTCCTGGAGCGCACCGGCCACAATTTCAGACGCACTCGCGCTGTTACCGTCGACCAGCACGGCAACTGACAACTTCGGCCACGGCTGTGGCTCCTGATCGACGATGGATTCGGGAAGTTCACTCGGCCGCCCGCGCAGTTCGACGATGCGAGCGTCCGGATCGAGAAAAAGTTCGGCGACCGCGACGCCCTGTTCGAGCAGCCCGCCCGGATTGCCGCGCAAATCGAGCAGCACACCCTTGGCGCCAAGTCCCCGCAGCGAATCGATCGCCACGCGAAGCTCGCTCGCTGTCGTGGCGCCGAACAGGTTGATGTCCACGTAGCCGACATTCGCGCGCAGCATGACGACGCGCGGAACGGCGCGCACTTTCACCGACTGTCGCGTGACTTCCATGGTGAGCCGATGCACGCCGAAGCGCTCGACCGTGAACTCGACTTCCGTGCCCGGCACGCCTCGCAGCAACTTGCCCACCTCGTCTTCCTTGAGGTCCTGTGTGGACACGCCTTCCACTGCGACGATGCGGTCTCCCGCCTGCACTCCCGCGCGTTCCGCCGGCCCACCGGGCACGGGCTGAATCACCGTCACCCAGTTATCACGAAGGTCGACCTGCAGGCCGACGCCGACATAGTTGCCTGCCATCTCTTCGTTCAACCGGCGCAGGCGTGCTTCCGGGAGGAAGGCCGAGTAGGGATCCTGCAACTCGCTCACCAGGCCGGCCACGGACTTTCGATACAGCGAGTCGACGGGCAGCGAATCCACGTACTGCGTGGCGATGTATCGATACACCTGCTCGAACAAGCGCGCGCCGTTGCTGGGTACGCTCACCGGCTCGAGCGCGGGCACGACCGACCGTGTCTGGCCGATCCACCAACCGCCCGCGCCGAGCGCGGATCCGAAAACGAGGGAAGCGACGACAGCTCGTGCGCGCATGCCTGGGGTCGATAAAGAAGAATGTCGGTTCTAACGAGCCGCGGCGACCGTGCCACGAAAGCGGGCGGGCCATCGTCTCGAAAGCACATCATAACAACGCAACGCGACTTCGTCCGGTGTCCCTGCGGCAGATATTGGTTCGATAGGCCCGCACTCCGGATGTTCGGCCTGCCACTGCGCAGAAACGGAGAGATCGAAGCCCCCCGCCACGCGACCATGAAAGCCTTCCGTCTCCTGCTCCAGGCGATCGGGTACTCCGCGCGCCCGCGTGCGCGCCATCGCTTCGTCGAGCGGGAGCCGCAGCAGCAGCGTGCAATCGGGTACCAGCCCCCCGGTCGCGACGTCGTTCATGGCGCGCAGACCGTCCATAGACAATCCACGTGCCACTCCCTGATACACGTAGGTCGACAGGAGGTACCGGTCCAGCACAACGAGGACGCCACGTTCCAGCGCGGGACGAACCGATCGCGAGACAAGCTCGGCCCGGGAGGCGGCGAACAGCAGGGCTTCGGTCGCCGGAGCGAGCTCGTGCTCCGGGCCCAGTAACAATGCTCGGATCACGTCGCCGGGCGGCGTACCACCAGGTTCTCGCAGGGCGAGCACCTCGTGACCGAGCTCCTGCAGCCGCGAGGTCAGGCGTGTCCATTGCGTCGTCTTGCCGACGCCCTCGCCCCCCTCCAGCACAATCAGCAGGCCACGTTCCGACACCGAATCAGCCGAGCGTGATGATGGGGGACGCGGCGCCGGTCTTGATACCATCGGCGATCCACTGGTTCACGCGCAGCATGAGCTTGTCGAAGTTGTCCTGCGCGACCACCGCATTCTGGTAGGCGGGATTCACCTGAACCTTTTCCAGCAGCTGGTCGAGTTCCTGCTCCATGTCGTTGCCCGGCTGCTCGCCGCGCTCGATCATTTGCTGCGCCTGCTGCCGAATGGCTTCCATGCGGGTGAGCATCTGGCTTGACTCGCGATCGGCCGTCAGGGCGTCGCTGGAGCGCTTCACGGCCTTGTATTCGTCGCTCTGGCCGATCAGTCGGCCGACATCGCGTGCGCGTTCTTCGAGCATTTCGTGCCGTTCCCGGTGCGGGTGGAGGGCGGCGGCCGGCAATCCTCGTCTGCCGCGCCGCAGAATCTTCACAAGATAGTCGGGCGGACCGGTCGAGGCGCGTACTCACCCCGTGAATCGCGCCACAAGGACGCGCGGACGCCCCGTCAGGTCGTCGTACACCTGAATATCCGAGTACGCGCCCACGTCGCGCGCGATATCGGCTGTCGCGTGCGCGCGGCGGCTGTCGCACTCCAGCACGACCCAGGCAGCGGGTGCGAGCACGGCCGGTGCGCCGCGTAGCAGTGCGACGTAGCGCGCCATCCCGTCGTTGGGCGCGAAAAGCGCCGTCGGCGGCTCCCAGTTGCGCACCAGAGACGGCAGCGAGTGCGCCTCCGCATACGCGATGTAGGGTGGATTGCTCACCAGCATCGTGACGGACTCGCCGCCAACGGGCTCGAGGTCGGCGCCGACGCGAAACTCCACGTGCGAGTTCAGGAGCGGCTCGAGCCGACGGGCGTTGTCGCGCGCGACGTCGAGCGCGTCGGTGCTGATATCCGTAGCAATAATCCGATGGAAGTGCGCCTCGTGTGCGAGCGCCAGCGCGATGGCGCCGCTGCCCGTGCCGATGTCCACCGCCAGGCCGCCCGATGCGCCGGCGGTAAGTCGCAGCACATGATCGATGAGCACCTCCGTTTCGGGTCTCGGAATCAGCACCCGTTCGTCCACTTGCAACATGAGATGACGAAATGCCGCTGTACCGACGGCATATGCGAACGGCATGCCGCGCTGCAGCCGATCGATTGCTCGGTACACGCGTTGAACATCGGACGCGGACACGGGTTGATCGGTTCGCCCACCGGTCATCAGCGAGGACGGCGCCCGATCGAGCACGGCGGCGACGAGTTCGCGCGCACGAGCGGCAGCCTTGCTCCCGCTCGCCGTACCGTGCTTGCTCATCCGTGCACTCGTTTCAGCCAGCACGTCCGCCAGAAAACGCGCGCCGACGGCCGCGCGCGATTCATCGTTCACGCGCGAAGCCGCTCCTCGGCGTCAGCCAGTGCGAGACCCTCGATGAACGATGACAGGTCGCCCTCCATCACCCGATCGATGTCGTATGAAGTAAGACCGATGCGATGATCGGTCACGCGCCCCTGCGGAAAATTGTACGTGCGAATCTTGGCTGAGCGATCGCCCGTGCTCACCTGCGAGCGACGCATGCGTGACCGCTCCGCTTCCATCTCCGAGAGCCGCAGGTCCAGCAGCCTTGCGCGCAGCACTTCCATGGCCTTCATCTTGTTCTGCAGCTGTGA
>JBGTFN010000415.1:0-9233 GCA_041747275.1 Gemmatimonadaceae bacterium
AGGCGATGCGACCGCGCTCCAGCCTCACGCTGCGCGCATCGTCGCACGGCGCACCCGTGAATCCGGCAGCGGAAACGTCCGCGCCTCGAGCGCCCGCACAAACGCCGCGACGCACTCTTCATCGAACTGCGAGCCCGCACATCGCTGCAGTTCCGCGACCGCGTCCTCCACGGCCATACCGGCACGATACGGTCGCCCGCTCGTCATCGCATCGAACGAGTCGGCAACCGCTGCAATGCGCGCCTCGATTGGAATGGCGTCACCCTCGAGTCGGTCGGGTGCACCACGGCCGTCCACACGCTCGTGGTGTGAGCGCACCACGGCGAGTGCGGCGGGCGCGTCACGCAGCAGCGGCGAGAGAATGCGCCAGCCGATCACAGGATGCTCCATGATGTGATCGTACTCTTCATCCGTGAGCGGCCCTTCCTTGTTGAGCACGGTCTCGCGGACACCGATCTTGCCGATATCGTGCAGGCGGCTGCCAAGCTCGATCTGCATCAGTTGCGTTTCGTCGAGGCCGAGTTCGATCGCGATCGCCATGGCGTAGCGTCCCACACGCACCGAATGTCCCCCGGTATACGGGTCCTTTACTTCGAGTGCGTCGGCGAGCGACTGCAGGGATGCCAGAAACAGTTCTTCGTACGCGCTAGCCTGGGCCTGCACCCGCGCCTCGAGCTGCTCACGGTGCTGCCGGTTTTCGATGAGCAGCTGGCGTTTCTCGAGCGCCTGTCCAACGCGTCCGCGGATTTCCTCCACGCGAAAGGGCTTGGTGACGTAGTCCATCGCTCCCGATGCGAGGCACTGCACCGCGAGGTCCACGTCGGAGACGGCGGTCACCATTACCACGGCGGTGTCCGGCCAACAATCGCGAATGGTTCGCAGCAGCTCCACGCCGTCCATCTCCGGCATGTGATAGTCGGACAGCACCAGCGAGGCCGGCTCCTGCTGCAGGCACTCAACGGCTTCGACGCCGGACGCAGCGTCGCGGCAGTGAAACCCTTGTTGTTCAAGAATGCGCCGCAGAACCGAGCGCAGGGGCGCCTCGTCATCGACAATCAGGCAGCGCGGACGGGAGTCGGCCGAGAGAACTGACATTGGCGGTCGGTCAGCGAGGGAGCAGAGCGCGCATCACGCGGCGCTGGGTGAGTCGAACGTCGGGGCAACGTGCGACCGGGTCTGACGACCGCTAGCTTCCGATGACAAGCGCTCCCTTTTTCGCATCACACCCGAGTTGCCATGACGCGCATCTTCCCTGACGAGCTCGAGGCCGGCCTGTCCACGCGGGCCATTCACGCGGGCCAGCGCCCGGAACCGCAGGCGGGCGCGATCATGACCCCGCTGTACCTGACGTCCACCTACGTGCAGGACGGCTTCGGACGGAACAAGGGCTACGAGTACGCGCGGGGCAAGAATCCGACCCGCGAAGCGCTGGAGCGCAACGTCGCGTCGCTCGAAGGCGGACAGCATGGGTTCGCCTTCGCGAGCGGCATGGGCTGCCTCGACTCGATCATGAAGCTGTTCCGCGCCGGCGACCACATCGTCGTGGGTGAAAATGTCTACGGCGGCACCTTCCGCCTGTTCGACAAGATCCTTCAGCATTTCGGGTTGTCCTTCACCTATGTGGACACACGCGATGCCCAGCGTGTGGCGGACGCGATGACAGCCCAGACTCGCGCCCTGCTGATCGAGACACCAACCAACCCGTTGATGCGTCTCGCCGATTTGACGGCCATGGCCGAGATCGCGCGCAAGCACGATGCCCTGCTCGTGGTCGACAATACCTTCGCCACCCCCATCTTCCAGCGCCCCCTCGAGATCGGTGCCCACATCGTCTGGCACTCGACCACCAAGTACCTCAATGGTCACTCTGATATGATCGGCGGCATCGCGGTCGTACTTGAGGACGAGCTGGCAAATCGCCTGCAGTTCATTCAAAACGCGGCGGGCGCCGTGCCGGGGCCATTCGATTGCTGGCTGGCGCTGCGCGGCACGAAGACCTTGCCGCTGCGCATGAAGGCCCACGACGCCAACGGGCGGCAGATCGCGGCCTGGCTGGCTGAGAAGCTCGGCGAGGAGTCGGTCATTTATCCCGGACTGGAGTCGCACCCGCAGCACGATCTCGCGAAGCGTCAGATGAGCGGGTTTGGAGGCATGATCACGCTGGAGCTGGGCACGGTCGAGCGTGCGAAGCAGCTGCTGGAGCGGGTGAAAGTGTTCGCGCTGGCGGAGTCGCTGGGCGGTGTGGAGAGCCTTATCAGTCACCCGGCGAGTATGACGCACGGTTCGGTGCCGGCCGAGGCGAAGGCAGCGATGGGCCTGACGGACGGCATGGTGCGCCTGTCCTGCGGCGTCGAGGACCCCGAGGATCTGATCGCCGACCTCGACGCCGCCCTCAGCTGACCAGCAGACCGTGAACCGTTTACCGTCAAACTGTCACCGTGAACGGTTTACCGATCGCCGCAACGAGCCGCGAGGGCCTTGGAGCCGCAAACCGTTCACAGTTGACCGTCCACGGTTGACCGTGAACGGTTTTTCGGTGATGCCGAGCACCGCACGGGCTCGCCGCGACCGTCGCGCAATCGTTGACGGTGACAGTGAACGGTGGACTGTTTACGGACTGACCGACCAAACGTTCACGGTTGCGGTCAACGGCTGACGGTTTTCGGTTCAACCGGGAACGGAGCGGCCGCAACTTATTGGAGGACGCGCCGTAAGGACCGCAACCCTAGCCCGAGCCGCCATGACACAGGTTCCGCTTACCCAGATTGCCTCAGTGAGCTGGGAGCACCCAGCCGACCGCGCCGCCCTCAACTCGCTGCGCGCGCTTCCCGGCTTCGATCTCGCGGTGCGCAAGATCGCCGGCTTCTTCGGAGAACGCGGCATCCGCAACCTCTTCCTCGGCGATGCCGTGCTCGTTGGCCCGACGCAGCGGCCCAGCCTGTACGCGCTTTACCAGGAAGTGCTGCAGTCGCTCGACTGGCCACCCGAGGGTCAGGAGCCGCCCCAGCTCTACGTCGCGCAGACGCCCATTGCCAACGCTGGCGCTGTCGGCTTCGACAAGCCATTCATCGTCATCAACTCCGGCGCGCTCGAGATCCTGTCCTACGAGCAGCAGCGCTTCATTCTGGCGCACGAGCTTGGCCACATTATGAGTGGCCACACCACCTACCGCACCATCGCCATCATCGTGATGACGTTCGGGTTGCAGGCACTGCCCATCGTGGCCACAGTTGCGCTGCTCCCGTTCCAGCTCGCGCTGCTCGAGTGGTACCGCAAGTCGGAGCTGTCGGCCGACCGCGCCGGACTGCTCGGCTCTCAGAACGTGCGCGAGTCCATGGGCGCGTTCCTCTCGCTCGCGGGCGGCAAGGTCGTCAACGATACCGTCGACCTCGATGCATACATTGCGCAGGCGCGCGAGTACGAAGTCGGTGGCTCGTCCTGGGATTCCGTGTTCAAGGCCCTCAATACAGCGCTGCGCGTGCATCCCTTCCACACCGTGCGCGTTGGTGAACTGGATCGCTGGGTGGAGTCGGGCGAGTACAGCCGCATCATCGGCGGCGCATACGTGCGGCGAGGTGAGGAGTCCACGCGGCCGCTCGGCGACGATGTACGCGAGGCCACCGACTACTACGCACGCGAGGCGCGCGCGGCTGCTGAGAAAGTCGGTGATGTGTTCACGCGTGCGGCCGATGCTTTTGCCGAAGCGTTTCGATCGGCAACCGGCTCATCGTCCACGGCAACGGCTGACGAACCAGATTACGGCGGATCGGGGAGCGACACACCGCCGAGTGACGATACGTCCAAGGGTCCTCCGCCGGGGTTGTAAGCGACGAGACGCTGTTCACGTCCGACGATGCCGACCAGAAGATTACTTTTCGCGCATGAAGATTCTCCTGGTTGGCAACGGCGGCCGTGAACACGCCCTCGCAGACACGCTTTCGCGCGAAAACACGCAGGTCGAACTGATCGCGGCGCCGGGCAATCCCGGTATCGCGCAGCTCGCACGTGTTGCCGATGTTGCTGTATCGGCGAGCGACGCGCTTGTCGAGCTCGCGCTGCGCGAGCAGGTGAACCTCGTCGTGGTGGGTCCGGAAGCGCCGCTGGCCGATGGCCTGGTGGACCGACTCCGGCTTCGCAACGTGCCCGCGTTCGGGCCGACGGCAGAAGCGGCTGAAATCGAGACGTCCAAGCACGTCGCCAAGCAGCTGATGTCACGCGCTGGCGTGCCCACCGCCAAGGCCGAGACTCATCGCACGGCCGCTGGCGCACACGCGGCCGTGAGCGAGCGCTTTGGCGCGCCGGTGGTGATCAAGGCGTCGGGACTCGCTGCAGGAAAGGGGGTCATCGTCTGTCACACCGAAACCGAAGCGCACGCGGCGATCGACCGCATCATGGGTGAGCGCGCGTTCGGCGACGCCGGCAACGAGTGTCTGGTGGAAGCATTCATGGTGGGCGAAGAGCTCTCGCTGTTTGCGCTCACCGATGGTATCGATGTGCTCACCATGTTGCCCGCGCAGGATCACAAGCGCCTGCTCGACGGTGACGATGGCCCGAACACGGGTGGCATGGGCGCATACACGCCGGTCTCGCTCGGCACTCCCGCCCTGCTCGACGACGTGACCGAGCGCATCCTGCTGCCCACCCTGCACGCGCTGCGAAAGCGTGGCACGCCGTTCACGGGGCTTCTGTACGCGGGGCTCATGCTCACCGAAGAGGGCCCGCACGTCGTGGAGTTCAACTGTCGATTCGGCGATCCGGAGACGCAGGCGATCCTTCCGCTGCTCGACAGCAGCCTGCTTGAGCCCATGCTGGCGATCGCGGGAGGCGCGCGCATCGGCAACATGACGCCGCTCTCATGGCGTGCGGGTGCATCGGTCACGACGGTGGTGGCAGCGCCCAACTATCCCGACGCGCCGCGTGTGGGTGACGTCATTCGCCTGCCGGCTGACACTGATACGCGTCGCATCTTTCACGCGGGGACGCAGAAGGCGGTAAACGGCGAGCTCGTATCCAGTGGCGGGCGCGTGGTCGCCGTGACAGGCATTGGTGCGACGTTCGAAGAAGCACGCGCGATCAGTCGCGAAGGCGCCGAACTCGTCGAGCTCGACGACAAGCAGTTCCGCACGGACATCGGCTGGCGGGAGCACGAGCGCCTGTCGTAGATGCCTGAGCTGCCGGAAACGGAGACGATTGCGCGCGACCTGAATGCGCGCATTGTCGGAGCGCGGATTGTCGGTGTCACGGTTCTGCGAGACGACGTGCTGCGTGGTGCAACGCGAGACACGCTCGCGTTGCATACGGTCGGCCGCGAGATCACGCGCGTGTGGCGTCGCGCGAAACTGATCGTGCTTGACCTGCAAGCGACGGGTTCAGCAACCGACAACAAACAGGTGCATCTCGTCGTGCAACCGCGATTCACAGGCTCGCTGCTCGTGGACGATGGCACGTTGCCCCCGGATCTCGCCGCCTACCGCACCGTTTCGTTCGCGCTGCACGATGACCGCACACTGCACTACCGCGATGTGCGACGGCTCGGCACGGTCGCGTTCATGACGCACGAGTCATTCCTTTCCAGCAGCGATGCGCTCGGACCCGAGCCTCTTGATGCATCCTTCACTGCGCGGTCGTTGCGTGACACGCTCGGCGATTCGTCGCGTGCGATCAAGGCCGCACTCATGGACCAGTCCCGACTCGCGGGGGTGGGCAACATCTACGCTACCGAGAGCCTGTGGGAAGCGGGTATCGATCCGTCGCGTGCGGTGCGATCACTGGCTGTGAGTGAGTGGGCCGCGCTGCATGCGTCACTACAGCGAATCCTGCGGGCGAGCATCGCACTGCGCGGCACCAGCTTTCGCGACTACCGGGATGCCAGCGGCGGTCGCGGCGGATTCGTGAGCGAATTGCGTGCATATGGACGGGAAGGCCATCCCTGCGTGCAGTGCGGACGTCGTCTGATTGCCACGCATGCGATTGATGGACGCAACACGGTGTTCTGTGCGAGCTGCCAGTGCTAATCGCGAAGCGGACCGTCGAGGTATGAGAACGTGGGCGTGTACCCGAGCTGCTGACAAGCGGGCGAGCAGTCGAGCTGGCAGGTATCCGCGAGATTCTTGACGGCATAGCGTGTGAGTGGTGGCTCGCCTGCGAGCCCACCCAGTCGCCACGCGTGCTCCAAACCGGCCGCGGCGGCCCATGCGATGGCCCTCGGCACAAACACCAGGTCGACGTCGAGCGCGTGTCGCGCGAACATCGTACGCAGCAATGAGTCCATGGTGGGCACAACGTCGTCCGCAATATCGAACTGCCCATCGGGCGCACACGAAGACATGGCACGCTCCACGGCGTGTACCACGTGGTCGACATGCGTCACCGACACACGATTGCGGCCATTGCCGGGCACGAACAGGCGCCGACCGCGACGCGCGCCGCGAATGCGCGGCCAGAGGGTCGTATCGCCCGGTCCGTACACGATGCGCGGACGGAGCACGATCGTCGGTCCATCACGACCGAGCGCGATGCGTTCACCATTGCGTTTGCTGCGACCGTAGCTGGGCATGCTCGGATCGTCTGCGTCTACATAAATGCTGCCGGAGCTGAGGTAGATGAACCGTACGTGCGGCGCGACGCTCTGCACGACATGCTGCGTACCCGTGACATTGACAGCCGTGAAGTTCGCCTCATCTCCCCACGAGGATACATGTGCGGCGCTGTGCACCACCACGTCCACATCCGCGAGCGGAATGGGTCCATCGGTGATGTCCCACGTCTCGTAGCGCGGCAGTGCGTCCGTCAACTGTGCAGCAGGACGACGTCCGAACGAACGCACATCGTGCCCCGCCGCGTGCAGTGCCCGGGCGATGCGACCTCCAATGAAGCCGCTCGCGCCAGTCACAGCGACACGCCGCTTCACGCAACACCTGCATCGCGCAGGCCAAGCGTGGCTCGAAGCGCCGCTTTGTCGATCTTGCCTGATCGGCCGGACTCGGGAATCCGGGCAATCACGATATGATCGGGTTGCGCGGCGCGATCGAGTCGGTGCGGACCAGTGCGCAACGCGCGGGCCACACGCTCGCGCAGTGCGTCGACCTCAACACGAGGCTCTGCTTCAACCACGAGCACAACGCGCTCATCTGCGAGCACAGGATCGAAGTCACCCACGATTGCCGCACGTCGAACGCCTGCGATGCGCTCCACGATGGGCTCATACAGCTCGGGATAGATGTTGTGATCTCCGCGAATGAGCATGTCCTTCGCGCGTCCGCGCAGCACGATCAGTCCGTCGTGCAGCACGGCGAGATCGCCTGTGACATACTCGGTCATCGGTGGCCCTCCCGCGTAGCCTCGGCACAGACGCTCACCGCGCACCACGAGCTGTCCGTCGTCACGCACATGCACTGTCACGCCTTCGATGGGCGCGCCTACCAGGTCGCCGACGCCGTTCCACGCCACCTTCTCCTCGAGCGACACGCGCGCGATGGGCAGCACTTCAGTGGCTCCATACACGCACCATGCATTGCATGTCAGCGGCAGCACGGTGCGCAGGCGCTCGAGGAACGGAGCACGCACGGGAGCCGCTCCGATCATGAGCGATTGCAGTGACGCAGGAACGCGTCGCCCGGACCGGAGACAAGCATCGAGCAGCACACGACAATCGCGGGTGACAAGAAATGCGTGCGTCACCTGATGCCGCTCAATCGCATCGAGAGCGCGTGCGCCACTGAAGCCGAGATCCCGCGGCATGACCACGCGAGCGCCAACGCTCAGCGCCGGCAGGAGCAGGTGCAGATCCTTGCTGTACACTACGGATTCTCGTTCCAGCTCCAGCTCAGCCTCCACAGCCGCGAGAATCGCGCCCAGCGATTGCCGGGTATGGACGACAGCCTTGGGTGCACTCGTGGTGCCCGAGGTACACACGATGAACGCGTCGTCGTCCAACCCAGGCGTATCGGTGCGCGAGGGCATGATGCGCAACAATGCATTGGCCTGCTGGCCGAGCGAGATCACGCGCTCGATGCCGATGCTCGTCGGCATGCCGGGCAACCGAGGGCCGACATGCACGAACTGCGCTTGTTCGACGGTTCCCAGTGGAGCAAGTGCAACGCCCGGCCATTGCATCAGCCTGGCAAGGACACTGTCGGGCTTGACCAGCAGCACGCTCTCGGCGATAACCCATTTGGGCTCAAGCAGCTTCATGCGCTCGGCGAACAGTACGTCGGCGACACCTGGATCCTGCGGAATGAGCACGCCACCGAGCTCGTACACCGCGACCACAAGCGCGACGGCGTCGATGCCGGGGCGCACGGAGAAGAGCACCCGGTCGCCGGTCGCGAATCCGCGCGCCTGAAGACCGCCCATCAGTGCGCGTACGCGGGTGACAAATGCGGCGCGCGTCATGCTGCGACGAGTACGTGCCCCGCGGACTTCACTCAGCGCGACCTCATGCGGTGAGAGGCGCGCCTGCTGCGCGATGCGTTCCAACATGACGCCGTTTGCTATCGCCATCGGCTCGACAGTGAGGGCCGACATCATGGTCTCCGCTCGACATGGAGTTCCTTCCACGCCGGCAGCAGCACTGCTCGCGCGGGGCGGCGCGACACAACGCGCAATTCGCCCGGAATGGCCGCCAGCGCCCCGATCGTGTGCTGCAGCACTCGCTGCGCCAACGTGAACCCGAGGCAGAAGTGTGGGCCGGCGCCGTACCACAGGTAACGGGCGCGTGGGTCCTGCGGGCGTGAGATATCGAAGGTGTCGGCTTTCGGAAAGAGCCGCGCATCCCGCGCGAGGTTCGCAGTCAGTATCACCACACGGTCTCCGCGGTGCACCGTGGTACCGTTGAGATTTGTGTCGTGCGCGGCGATGCGCACTGTGGCAGGCACCGGGCACGTGTAGCGCAGCCCTTCGTCCACCGCGCGCGGCACGAGAGCAGGGTCGTCACGCAGCCTCGCAAGCTGGCCGCTATCAATGAGTAGGGCCACAAGACGCGGCAGCGCGACTCCGAGCGTAAGTGCACCAGCCACGAGAAAAATCGACAGAATGCCGCGCGTCTCCTCAGCGTCGCAGCCCAGCGCCTTGAGACGCGCCACAAGCGATTCGGGCGGCAGGTCATCGCGCACAAACGCGTCATGCGAATGCGCGAGCAGACGGTCGAGATCGTTGCGCACGTCGTCGCGCCGGCTGCGCGCAAACGGCGAGAGCTGCAGTGACGACGCGATGCGCTCGCCGAGCGCGTGTAC
>JBGTFN010000416.1:0-5365 GCA_041747275.1 Gemmatimonadaceae bacterium
GGGAGCGGCCGGCCTGCAGGGCGTTTCGTGGGAGGTGAAGAGTCCCTCGGACTTCGTGAGTCTGGTCGACCGGGACGCCGAGCGGGCCGTCAATGCTGTCATCGCCCGTCACGTGCCAGACGCGGTCCTGCTTGGCGAGGAGCTTTCGCCCGTCGCCGACATTTCGCGCGGCGTCGCCTTCGTGGCAGACCCGCTCGACGGCACGACCAACTTTCTGCACGGATTTCCGTGGTACGCGACAAGCGTTGGCGTGCTGGTCGACGGCGAACTGAGTGCGGGTGCGATCGTGAACGCGGCCACTGGTGAGACCTTCGTGTCGGCGCGCGGACTCGGTGCGCAGCGGATCGCGGCCGATGGTTCGCGGCAAACGGTGGCGGTGTCGGCGATACAGGATCCGATGCGTTCGCTGATCGGCACTGGCTTTCCGTTCAAGCATGCGGCGCACTTGCCGCGCTATCAGGCGCAGTTCGCAGCAGTTGCTGCGAGCACGGCTGGCATGCGCCGCGCCGGTGCGGCCGCGCTCGACCTCTGCGATGTAGCGTGTGGTCGCTTTCAGGGATTCTGGGAGTTGGAGCTGGCGCCGTGGGATGTAGCGGCGGGCATACTGATCATTCGCGAGGCAGGCGGGCGAGTGACCGACTTCGAAGGCGCTGATGTGGGCGTGGTGCATGGGCCGATCGTGGCAAGCAACGGCGTGATGCACGAGTGGTTGCTGCGAGTGCTTGCTACGACGTGAGAGAGGGCCGCGCGGACGTTCAGGACCTTCTCAGGGGCTATCGCTTCAGCGCCGGCTACGGTCGAAACAGCAGGATGCGCTCAAGGTCGTCCGCGTCCTTGGCGACCACGTATGCGCCGAGCGAGGACACGTGTAACAGTCGGTGATTGACCGGGAACTCGAGCGTGGTGATACGCGCGCCGCGATCGATATCAACGAGGTCCCAGAACTCGGTGACCGACGGTTCCGCTCGACTCACCGGAATCCACGCAATGCTGCCACTCGAATGCATGCGGCGCACGCCACCTCCGAAGTTGACAGGGGACAGGGTGGCGGGCTTCTCGGGCACGACATAGCGCGGCGGCTGGAGGCCGGTCATCGACCGTCCCGATTTCGCGGACACATCAGCCATGCTCTTCTCAATCATCGCGATGGACCCCTTGGTGGTGTTCTGCACGTGCGCTCGCCAGCCACTGTCCGACACCGCAATCGGTGTCCACGGCAGCGTGAACTCGCGCACGTCGGATGCGCCGGCGCGCCGTACCTGAACGGTGTAGGTCGTCGCGTCCACCACGAGCAGGTCCCCGCCGCGCATCACGTGCCAATCGTTGTACGGTCCGTACAGTCCGAGCGACATTGGAAGGGCGATTGCTCCGCTGACGTCACGCTCCGCTGCGCGTGCCTGAACTCCGGTACGAAAGCGAACCAGGGTATCCGGGCCGCCGCTTTGCAGCGAATAGCGAACAATGGGTGCCGTGTCGGCTTGCCCAATCGGCGGCATCATCCGGCCGGTGGCGGGATCTCTCTGTGGCGGAGCCAGCCTCGGCGCCCCGTAGATCCGGCCGAGCGTGTCCGCGTGCCGAACGAGCGGTGAGGACACCGAGGTGAAGATAGCATCGATTTCCGAGCCTTCGCCGGCAGACATCAGTGCGTGAGTTCTGCCACGGCCGGTCACCACGTCGATCACCGGGAACGGCGCGGAAGCGAACGACTGAAAGATCACTACCGAATCCCGACTCACCTTGCCAGCCCAGCCCGCACGCGCCCACTCGCCCGGCCCGCCTCCCTGCGAGCCGAACGCGCTCCGTGTGCCGTCGTTCACATTGATGCGCCAGATCAGTCGTTCGGCAATATCCGGAACGACCAGTAGGCTGTCGTGAAACTCGGCGGGACTCATCACCCTGGTGTACGTGCCCGGCAACGTGTCCACGCGTGACGACCACTGCGCGATGGGCACCGGAGGTGGCAGCGCCTCGCCCGACTCCTGCGACGTGCAGGCTGCTGCGAGCAGCGCAATGGCGAACAGTCGCAACAGAGGCATCATCATCATGACATTGACGGTATCATCGACAGTTTCCTGCGGAATTTCAGGGTGCGGAAGCAGCGCGCGGTGGACTTCGATTCGCAGCACAACATAACTTGCGACGATGCATAGCCCAGCCAATGCGACACACGCCGATTCGCCGCTGGTGGAATGCGTGCCCAACTTCTCCGAGGGACGCGATCTCCCGGTAATCGACGCGATCCGCCACGCCATCGCTGCGGTGCCCGGCGCGCATGTGCTCAACGTGTCCAGCGATGCGTGGCATAACCGTTCGGTCATTACCTTCGTCGCGCCACTCGACGTTGCCGCTGACGCTGCCTTCAGTGCCGTGCGCGAGGCGACGGCGCGCATCGACGTTTCGGCACACGAAGGCGTACACCCGCGCCTGGGCGCGACTGACGTTCTGCCCTTCGTGCCGCTCGACGGCACGACCATGCACGATTGCATCGCGCTCGCACACGAACTCGGCGAACGTGTGGCGCACGAGCTGTCGATTCCGGTCTACCTGTACGAGCGCGCAGCGACACGACCTGAACGTGTGAACCTGGCCGAGATCCGGCGTGGTGGCTTCGAGCAGATTCGCGAGACGATTGCCAGTGATCCGTCGCGCACGCCGGACTTTGGACGCGCCGCCGTGCACCCTACCGCCGGCGCCATCGTCATCGGCGCGCGACCGTTCCTCGTGGCGTACAATGTCTACCTCGGCGACACCAGTCACATGGCCGTGGCGCGAGAAGTTGCCGCGTCGGTACGCGCGTCGAACGGGGGCGTGGAAGGCATCAAGGCGCTCGCGCTCGAAGTTGACGACCAGGCGCAGGTGTCGATGAACCTTGTAGCGATCGATCGCACGGCCGTGGTCCAAGCATTCGAGGCGGTGCGCGCGGCTTCGGTGGCACGAGGTGTCGAACCGACGTGGAGCGAGATTGTCGGCTTGGTGCCGACGCGCTGTCTGAGCGAGGAAATCGCAGAGCGCGTGAAGCTGCGCGTGGAGGACTGGCGGTCGCTGCTGCTCGAACCGCGGGTGCGTGCGCTACGCGGCTGAGCGCGAGCTGCAGTCACGATGAACGCAAGCTGGACGACGCACGCTTGACGGATGCACGCGATACTCGTCAACCTCGCGCCCACATGGTATCTACGCTGCGGCCGGTCCCGTCAGAATGCGCGGCCCGTCATCCGTCACCGCGATCGTATGCTCGAAATGCGCCGAGCGCTTGCCGTCGGCCGTGACAACCGTCCACTTGTCGCCAAGCGTGCGCGTCTTGGCCGTACCAACGTTCACCATGGGCTCGATCGCGATCGTCAGTCCCGCCACCAGCTTCTTGCCTCGCTTGGGCTTGCCGTAGTTGGGAATCTGGATCTCCTCGTGCGGCGCGAAGCCCACACCGTGTCCCACGAGTTCACGCACGATCGCAAAACCGGCCGGTTCCACCACAGCCTGGATCGCAGCCCCAATATCGCCGACGTGATTGTCCACGGTAGCAGCCGCGATGCCCGCAACCAGCGAACGCTGCGTCACCTCGAGCAGGCGCTGCGTGACTTCGTCGATGGTGCCGACGGCGTGCGTGATCGCCGCGTCGGTGTACATGCCTTCATACTTGACGCCAATATCCACTGTCACGATGTCGCCGTCCTGCAGCATTCGCTTGCCGGAAGGAATACCGTGCACGATTTCCTCGTTCACCGAGATGCACACGGCGCCAGGAAAGCCGTAGAGCCCCTTGAACGCGGGCTCCGCGCCGGCGTGCTCGCGAATGAACTGCTCGGCGATTCGGTCCAGTTCACCGGTTGACACACCGGGCTTCACATGCTGCTTCACGAAGGCGTGGGTCGCGGATAGAATCGCCCCACCGCGCGCCATGGTGTCGATCTCGCGCGGTGATTTGAGCTGGAGCCCCTGCGTCAGTGAGCCAATCGGCATGTCAGCGCGCGGGTCCGAGACCCGCGATCGCGCGCGCCTCGACTTCGTCGAGCGTTCCGACAGCATTGATGGCGACGACACGTGCACCGTGACGACGATACCAGTCGATCACCGGCGCCGTTTGCGCTGCGAACACCTGCAGACGCTTGCGCACCGCCTCAGGTTCATCGTCGGCGCGACGGATGAGCACACCCTTCTTGCCGTCCGGGCACTCGCACGGCTCGCCGGGCTCGCGGCCGAAGAACGGTCGCTGACAGGCATTGCAAGTAGTGCGTCCGCTCAGGCGCCGGACCAACTCTTCTGTCTCTACATCGAAGAGCAGCACCGCGTCGAGCTCGCGATCCACCGACGCGAGCATATCTCTCAGCCCTTCAGCCTGCGGGATCGTGCGCACCACGCCATCCAGAATCGCGCCGTTCGCCGCTGACGGCCCCGTAAGCGCTTCCTTCATGATGCCCTGAATGACATCGTCAGGCACGAGGTCACCACGGTCCATGGCCGCTTTCGCAGCAAGACCCAGCGGAGTGCCCTCGCGCACAGCGGCACGCAACACATCACCTGTGGCGATCTTGGGAACGCCGAGACGAGCGGCCAACCGCTCGCCCTGCGTTCCCTTTCCTGCACCTGGCGGTCCGAGCAGAACGATCAGCACTCAGATCCCCGAAGCCTGACGGCCACGGAACCGCACCCGGCCCTTTTTCATGAATCCGTCATACTTGCGCAGCAATAGATGCTGCTGCATTTGCGACATCGTATCCAAGGCTACGCCGACCACGATAAGCAGTGACGTTCCGCCAAAGAGGAACGGGATGTTCATCAGGTTGGCCAGCATCATTGGCAGAACCGCAATCGCCGCCAGAAAGATTGAACCAGGCAGGGTAATGCGCTCGATGACCTGCTCGATGTACTCCGCCGTCTTCGCGCCCGGCTTCACGCCCGGCACAAATCCACCCTGCTTCTTCAGGTTCTCGGCGATGTCCACCGGGTTGAAGATGATGGACGTGTAGAAGTATGTGAACAGAATGATCAGGACGGCCATCACGATGTAGTACAACCACGGGTTCGCACCCATCGGGTTGAACATCTCCGCGATTTCCTGCATGCGCGGGTTGCTGCTGAAGGTGCCGAACGCGCCCGGCACGATCATGACGGACTGCGCAAAGATGATCGGCATGACGCCGGCCGTCGTGATGCGCAGCGGAATGAAGTTGCGGCTCGCCTCGCGCATGCGACCGCGTCCCATGGTACGCTGCGGGATTTGGATCACTATTCGCCGTGCCGCGACCGTCACCGCCACCACTGCCGCCACGATTGCCACCATCAATGCAGCAAGCACGATGAGCGTGAAGATCGAAATCGCACCGGTGCTCAGATAGTTGAACGTGTTGAAAATCGCAGGCCAGAAGCC
>JBGTFN010000417.1:0-1892 GCA_041747275.1 Gemmatimonadaceae bacterium
CACGCGCGCAAAGCCGATGAGTGCCAAGTGCGTGTTCTCGGCATCTGATGTTTTGGGCAGCGTTGACCGGGTTGCTCGCACTCCCTGCCCCAATTCCATCTCGGAGATGCCCAGCGCCTTTGCAATGGCTGCGGCGTCGAACGCACCGCTGGCGGCGCGCAGGTCGGGCACTGGCAGACGCACCGGGTCCCCGAGGCGGGCCATTGCCTCAGCGGGGGTGGGCATCTCTCGCGCGGCGCGCTCCGCGCTTGCTCGTACCCTGGCGATCTCAATCGCGAGCTCTTCGGGGCTCGCGGTGTCGGCGAACGACGGAGTGAAGTGCTCACCCGGCAATAAAGGTTCGGGGTCGAGAATGGAGGAAGGCTCCTTTTTCTCGGGTAGTCTGTCGTTAGGCAAAGTGTCTCCGTGCTCATAGCGATTCTCGCGCGCTCCGTCCGCGGGAGTCCTCGCCTACCCCCGCATCGCAAAGCGCCTGAACGAACGATAGCACGACCATCAACGCGCCGCAGCAGCCGCTGCCCGTTCATCAGCTACAGCAACGAGGCCTCATCCGTGAAGTTGTTGACGTGGCAGGGCCGAGAGTAGCCAAGTGCCCCGGGGTCGGGTGTCTCGTTGTGGTGCCGCGACGCTGTTAGACGCGGTGAGCAGTGTGCAACGCGGAGCCCTCGCATTTCGTCGCGCGCCGCGCCAATGGTGATGCTTGGGAGAGCAGATTGTGCACAACAGATGCCGTTCACGACAGTGTCCCAAACTCTCGATCCGGGTGATGCTCAACGGCGTCCTCTCAACTTCGGAAATATCGCGACGCAGCCGCGGACCACGGCACTCCTCCGCTCCGGGACTGCCGTTCGACCCAGCTGCGCATTCGATTCTGGCCTCCGCCTTGAAGTGGGAGGAGACCGGACGCTAGGGCGTCTTCCGCACGCGCCGGGGCAAGCATGGAGAGGGCCCAGACGCTGATTTCGCGAACGCCCGCCTCTTTGTCCTCACGCGCAGCGCGGATCAGCGTATCGAGGACGTGACCCCCACCGAGTATGCCAAGCCCCATCGCGGCCAGTAAACGCGCTTCGATCTCGGGTTGCATCAGCCCTTTTAGCACCGCAGGGTGCGAGGGACACGCGCCGAGCTTGCGAAGTGCACGTCTCGCTATGGAACGCGTGTCTCGATCTGCCACGAACGTCAAGAGCAGCGCCCGTGCTTCAAATGCATGATATCTGCCAGCGGCGCCGATACGACCGGCGGTACCCTCCTCCGACTCCACAAGCTCAATGCGTCGCGCGCGCTTCACCACGCGGGTCGCCAATGCCTTTCCTGGCGTACGATTTTCCCAATGCTCGGCTAACGTCTGCGCGAGCGACACGAGCTCAGTCCATGAGTAGCTGCTGTTCTCGGGCGTGCAGTCGTTCGCGTGCGTCGATGAGGTGTTCACATCAGACGTCGGTGCGGTCGCGATTGTTCGCTGAATCGTGTCAATGTGCCGCGACAGTCGATGGGTTGCCGTACTCATCCAAGCGCGATTCTTTGCGTCGACGAGTATGTTCGCGCCGTCTATTGCCCTTTGCGCGTCGGCGAGACGACGCTCGATTTCCGAGATGCGCTCACATCGGACTTGGTCGATCACGCAGCGTACCGCCAGGCGAACTTCTCGCCCTGCTGCTTTCATTGTCGCTTCGGCACGCTGCAGCGCCAAGCACGCGCCGGCCACGGCAACGTTCTCCGGCAGCGAAAACCATCGTCGATGTCCGAACACGCCGAGGTCGACGAGTGCCCTCGCACTCCCTCTGGAGAGGATCGACAGTGCGGATCGTACCGGGCCTCGCGGGTCTGCGCCCTCCGGGAGAAGCGTTTGGAGTTCCTGCGTAGTGAGATCGGAAAGGCAAAACATGGGAGGT
>JBGTFN010000418.1:0-3992 GCA_041747275.1 Gemmatimonadaceae bacterium
CCACCTTCACCGGCGGATCCTGTGCCAACACAGTCTGGGCACTCAACAGCACGAGCGTAAGCGTTGAAGTGATGCTGGCCAGCAGGCGTTGAACTCGCATAAGCACCTCGAGATTGTTTGTGAAGCAGCGTTCGGTTTCCACCCTTGTTGGTGAACCTTACTGACACAGATGAGTCGCTGATATTGTCCAAAAGCGTAATCCTCATACTGCCATTGAGCAGAGTGTCGCGGCCGTTTACCCCTCTGGCCACAGGAGCGCATAATTCTTCCGGATTGCCGTACGCCACCGCTCGCGACTCGCCTTTGTCGCCGCCGCACTGATCACGATCGCCGCCGGTCTGTGGGTGCATCTGGCCGTCGCTGCCTTGGGCTCCGCGCCCGGTGACGTCATCGGAGATGCGCTGTGGGCGATGATGATGGCGTGGTGGCTCGGGCCCTAGGGTCCTACCACGCGAATCGTGCCTGGTGCACTCTCCGCGACGGCGGCCAGGATCTGCTGAAACTGGAGGTTCTTGTCCATCGTGACGAGGACGTCGATCTGTCCGGCGGCTTGTCGCAACAGCGCTCCGTTAATCAGTCCGGCCCAACCGACACCGATGACGTTCTGTGCGTCAAGCTCTGGCAGGTCGCGCACCGATGGGAACTGATGCAGAAACTCGTCGAGACTATCGCCAGCTTCGAGATAGTCGAAGAGCGATTGCACAGGGACGCGTGAGCCCACGAACACCGGGGTGCCGCCGAGGCGTTCTGGGTCGCTGTGCACAACATCCTCCGGAAACCGCGGCGGCGTGACCATACCTCAAAGCTACACGGAACGAGGTCAGTGTGCAGAAGGGGACGTTCGGCGTGCGTGTGCAGCCGTCCTCAAACTTGCACCTTGAATGTCAGAAAAACTTAGGCGCTTCTCTGAAGACATCGATCTGTCCTTCGATCGCTCCGATCTCGGCTACAGCGGCAGCCGTGATCCCACGCGTGATGGAATCAGCAGGAGGAAGGCGGATCAACTTATCGAAGACCTGATGCGCGCAGTCCAGACACACATCGGCGAGAAGTTCCTTCCAACGCTGCGCGCTGCGATCGCGGAGCAGCTTGGTGAACCGACCGATGGCAACTGGTCGCTGGAGATCGATGTCGCTGACGCGCACACCGTGAACTTCCACTATCCGACTGTGCTGTCCGAAGCGGAGTATGGCAGCATAGCGTACGTCACGCCGCGGGTGAGGCTCGAGTTCGGCGCACGCGGTGATCGCTGGCCAACCGAGGTGCGGGTCACTCGCCCCTACGCGGCGGAAAACTATCCTGACTTCTTCGAGGATGCGGACGTCTCCGTTACCGTGCTTGCGGCGCAGCGAACCTTTTGGGAGAAGGTCACTGCATTGCAGGCGAAGGCGCGGCTCTCGCTCCTACATCGAGAAGAGCGAGACGCTCATTGCGAGAAACCTGATAGGATCGC
The DNA here is from genome assembly GCA_041747275.1 of Gemmatimonadaceae bacterium. GTDB lineage: Bacteria > Gemmatimonadota > Gemmatimonadetes > Gemmatimonadales > Gemmatimonadaceae > JAABRT01. Next base: position 1,454 of record JBGTFN010000418.1, read on the forward strand.
AGGAATACCGGCGCATGGAGTGAGCGCGGAACCCTCACACTTTCGACTGAATCGCTTGCAGCGAAGCCAGACGTTCTTGTAGAACGGACAGCTGCGGCTCGCAGCCGTTCGTAAAGTCGAAGGTGAAAGGGGAGACGCTACCGATGAGAAGTTGAGTCAAGCCGCTTGTGGAATTCAGAAGTCACACCTCACACCGACCAACAAATGACACGTGCACTCGCCTCCGATCCGTTGTACGGGAGAATGCGAGCCGCCCATGCTCATGAAAATTGACGTGGAAGGCGCCGAGGGTGGGGTCTTGCGGGGAATGGGCAAACCCGCCATTCGTTGTCTGCCCGGCTGTGCTATCGAAGCAAAAGCGTTGGGACCTTCGCTGCACGCAGCAAGTCGGAGGTGCGGCATAGCCGGTTGGCGATGCCATCGCGATTTCCGGAATCTGCGCGAGGAAGATCAGTATGGCCAACGCGTTGACGAAGCCGGTGATCACCGAGCGCGAGACGAAGCGCATGAGCGCCCCAAGGCGCACGACGCCAGCTATCGTCTGCAGCATGCCCGTGAGCACTGTCGCGGCGAGCAGATACTCGAGCCCGTGATCACGCACCAGTGTTACCATCAGAAGCGTCATCGCTCCTGTCGCGGCGGAGATCATGGCGGGGCGGCCGCCGGTGAAGGCGATAACCGTTGCGATGGCGAACGATCCGTACAGGCCAACTCTGGGAGAGTTCATTTCGGATGTTCGAAAACCAATCAGCTTTTATGGACGACAAGGACATGAGAAAATGCCAAGGGAAACGTCTATATGTGTCAGCAACCGCGCGCGCGCAGGCGGCTTCTCGCAAATAGAAATGGACCCGATGGGAACGGGGCTTGTCAGGTGGCGATATCTTTCGACGTGAGCAGTAACCTGACTCCTGAGCAGATCGTTGAACTGCGCAGCGATCGTGAGGCCGAGCTCCGTCGACTGCAGCGAAGCATGACTTCGACTGCAACCGCCTCCGAACCTGTCGCGCTCGACCAAGCCAGCGTTGGGAGGCTCTCCCGCATGGACGCCATGGCCAACCAACAGATGGCAAAGACGTTGCACGAACGGGAGCTCGCACTCGAACTCCGAATCCTCGATGCGCTACGTCGAGTTGACGGCGGTTCCTACGGAGTCTGCCTCACCTGCGGCCACGACATTCCGTACGGACGGCTCCTGGTGATGCCAGAAACCAGAACCTGCACGGCATGCGGAGGGGGATAGGCTCCGCCTGTGGTCGCTCTGGGAAGCGTTTCTTCCCAGAGGCCTGCTTCAGGGCGGACTGAGCGTCGTGTCGGATGCCGTGGTGCCGTGGTGTTCATTCATGCTATAAACCGAACTCGGCCTCGAAGTTAGGCTCGCCGCCTTCAAGGAGCATCGCGACGACCTCAGCGAGATTGTCTAAATGTTTTCACATTCGCTCCGTGCGACAAAAAAGCAGGTCGAATCGCACGACCTAACCCATTAGTACACAAGCAACCGCGGTTCAGTCATCTCTTCCATTGCGTAGCGAAGTCCTTCACGACCCAAACCGCTGTCCTTGATCCCGCCGTACGGCATGCTGTCCACACGGAAGCCGGGCGCGCCGTTGATGATCACCGCGCCCACGTCAAGCCGCTCGTGCGCCAGCGTCATGTGACGAATGTGATTGGTAAACACGCCGGCCTGCAGTCCGTACACGCTGTCGTTGACGCCGTGCAGCGCTGCCTCGAAAGTTTCAACGCGCTCCAACACGGCAACAGGCCCGAACACTTCCGCGCAGCTCACACGCGCTGACCGTGCAACGTTCGTAAGCAGCGTGGGGGCGAAGACATGTCGATCGGCGTCTGTTGCGTTGCCGCCGGCCAGAACCTCGGCGCCGTCACGCACTGCTTCGGCCACCCAATCGTTGATGCGCGCGAAGTGCAGGGCATCAATGACGGGCCCCACGGTGACCGAAACATCGGACGGGTCGCCGGCAGCAAGGTTTTCATATTCGCGCACAAGCACATCACGGAACGTGTCGAACACCGACGTCACTGCAAAGATGCGCTGTGTGCTGATGCACGTTTGTCCAGCGTACAGGTTGGCGCCCATCGCCACGGCCTTGGCCGCCGCCGCCAGGTCCGTGCCGTGATCAATCACCACCGACCCGTTGCCGCCCAGTTCCAGCGCCACCTTTTTCTTCCCGCAGATTCGCTTGAGGTGCCATCCCACGGCGTCGCTGCCGGTGAAGCTGAGCATGGCCACCCGCGTGTCGGTGACAAGCTGTTCGGCTACCGGAATGCCGCACACCAGCACACTGAACGCGCCGGCGGGCCAGCCGATCTCCTGTAGCATGCTAGCCAATGCGAGTGAGCAGAGCGGCGCCTGCGGCGCAGGTTTGAGTACCACCGGACAACCCACAGCCATGGCCGGCGCGACTTTGTGCAGCACCAGATTGAGCGGAAAGTTGAACGGCGTAATCGCGGCCACCACGCCCACCGGGAAGCGGCGCGTGAAGGCCGTGCGTCCGCGTCCGGCGCCAAAATCCATGGGTAC
>JBGTFN010000419.1:0-2262 GCA_041747275.1 Gemmatimonadaceae bacterium
GGCGCGGCGGGACCGCGCGGTGGGCGTCCACAAACGCACATCGCTTCGTGACTGCGCCCACGCGACCAGCCGATCGGCCAGTGTGCCGATGTGTTCGGCGAGCGCCGCCGGCCCTCCAGCTTCACGCATGGCCGCAAGCGACTCGTTGGCCACGGCAAAATCGTGGTACGCGAGTGTCACCACTTCGAAGCGCCGCGCATCGGGCAGAAACTCGTAGACGTAGTTGGTGAGGTGCGCGTAGTCGCCCGAGGATGTCATGCACGCCCACCCGACATCGGGTGCCTGCACAATCTCATGCAGCTCGCGTCGCACATACACAAAGCCCGTGCCCCACGGACTCAGCATCCACTTCTGCGCGCCGCTCGCGAAGATGTCGATGGGCAGTGCGTGCACGTTGACCGGCAGCACGCCGCACCCCTGAATGCCGTCAACCACGAAGAACGCATCGGCCGCCCGACAGGCGTTGCCCACGCGCTCGAGGTCGATCACGTAGCCACTGGCGTATTGCACCCACGACGCGACCACCGCGACCACATCACCGCGTCCGATGCGGGCGATCATCTCGTCTTCGTCCGGCAGACCGTCAGCACCAAAGGGCACTCGCTCGAGTGCCACGCCGCGTGCGCCCAGCGCCATGAAGGGATAGACGCAGCTCGGAAACTCACCGTCGAACGCGAGGATCGTGCCGGGCCGCAGCGGCAAGCCGCGTGCGGCGAGGTTGAGCCCGTAGGTGGTGTTGGGCATGAGCGCGATTTCATCGCTGTCTGCACCGATCACGGCGGCGAAATGTTCGCGCGCATGCTGCGCCGCGTTCACCATGTGGGCGATGCTGATGCGCTGCGGTTTCGAACGAAGTTCGAGCCACTCCCGCCCCCGCTCCACCGCACGCTCTGGATGAGGGCCGGTGCTGGCCGCGTTCAGGTAGATGACACCCTCGTCGGACATCCAGGGGTAGTGTGCACGCAACAGTGACATCGAGGAACTCGTGAGGACGGGGAGTGCGGCGTTATTTGTGCCGCGGATCGGTGGCGTCGCGCACTGCGTCGCCGAGCAGGTTGAAGCCGAGCACCGCTGCGCCGATGGCGAGACCGGGAGCGAGCGACGTCCAGGGCGCACCGCGTAGCTGCGACAGGTCGCGACCGTCAGCGATCATCGCGCCCCAGCTCGGCGTTGGTGGCTGGACACCAAGGCCGAGGAACGACAGCGCCGCTTCCGCCATGATGGCACCGGCGATACCGAGTGTCACCGCGATCAGGACCGGAGCCGCCACGTTGGGCAAAACATGGCGTAGCAAAATGCGCACATCACGCGCACCGAGCGCGCGCATGGCTTGCACGAATTCGAGTTCGCGCACCAGCAACACCTGCCCGCGTACAAGTCGCGCCATGCCGGCCCAGCCCACCACGCCAATCGTGACGCAAACCACCTCGAGCGACGGCGAGAATGCCGCAGACATCGCAATGAGCAGCAGCAGCGATGGAAAGGCGAGTGTGACATCGGCGAGACGCATCACGGTCTCGTCCGCCCAGCGGCCGTAGTAGCCGGCCACGAGTCCGAGCCCTACGCCAAGCGTGAGCGCAATGCCCTGCGAGACGATGCCGACAAGCAACGATACGCGCGCGCCATACACCAGTCGCGCCCACACATCCCGGCCCTGCACATCGGTGCCCATCCAGTGTGACGCGGACGGTGGTTTGAGCGCATCGACGAGTGAGATGCGAATCGGATCGGTGGCCACGAGCGGCGCCGCGATGGCCAAAACGACGAGTGTGACGACCACGCCAAGTCCGAGCCAGCCGCGCGTATCACGACGGAAGTGTCGCCACGCGCGTGACCCCTGCGGTGCGGCAGCGACGAGTGAATCGAGCGACGCATCGACGGTCGCGGTGGCGGTCATGCTGCGCGCCAGGTGAGCTTGTTCATGCTGCGCGACGGGCTTCAGCAACGAGCGCGTCGAGCGCTGCGAGCACGGCCGTTGCGACACGCGTACCGCTATGCAGACGCTGTACACGCGCGCACGCCGCCGCGCCCATGGATCGCTGCTGCTCGATCTGTCCGAGCAACCGCGCAAGATGACCGGCTGCGAGTGAATCGGCGAGTGGGTCCCGCGGGACCACGCGCACTCCGGTAACCCGGTCGGCTATCAGCGGCGCAAGCAGTGAGCTTGTTGGCAACAATACAGGCACGCGCTCCGCCATCGCCGCCAGCAGCGCGGCCGCGCCAGCGTCACCGATTGCCGACACCCATGCCGCGACGGTGCCG
>JBGTFN010000420.1:0-5570 GCA_041747275.1 Gemmatimonadaceae bacterium
ATCGACAGGAGCCGGTCATGCGAGCGGATGTGGATAGGGGTTGAGCGCCGTTGGCGAGAAGCGGGCGTGGGAAAACTGTGCCGTGAGCGTTGCCAGGCGATGCATGGCCGGGCGCCGTTCCGCCTCGCCGAAGTAGATCGGCTGGTAGCCCGTGATGACCGCACGGGCCGCGTAGAGCCCCAGCGGCGCCATGTCGGGCGGTGTCAAGTCGGCCACGCAGAGCCGGTGGCCCTGTTCGGCGAGCTCGATGGCCAACGACGTGAGTCGAGCGACGCTCCCTTCAAGTCCGGCGGGCCCGGCGACATCGTGGAGTGACTGTGCGTTGCCGGTACGCAGGACGTGCAGCGCCGAGGCAGTCTCGAATCCGCTGTAGTAGAGATCGTGATCCTCGAGCGTCGCGACCCGCGAGTGGTCTTCCCACAACGAGGCTCGATGCTCGAGCAGCTTTGGATCCGCCATGCGATAGCGCAAACCCGGCCGAACTTGCGCAACTTCGAGCAGCGCCGATCGTGACGCCGCGACCGCGTCGTGATCAGCCCCGAGTCCCAGAACGAACGCAGGCAGTCGCTGGTCATCTGCTGCAACACCGATTGCCATCATGCAGTGGACGGACAGCGTGGTATGCAAACGGTAAAGCTCGATCTCGACGCCTCGGCGGCGATGGGCCGCCAAGAGCGTGTCGGTTTCGCGCAACCCGATCGAGGTCGGGTCGATGCGCGTCCCGCTCAGCCCCAGCAACCAGGCCGAGATGAAGGCATCACGCTCGATCACCTCGTACGACGCGCGCAAGGCCGCGTCGGGCAGCGTGGGGCCAGCGGCGAGCCCGTTGGACGTGACCTGACACAGGCGTGCTTCCCCATGCTTCGGAGTGTAGGCCATCAGCGTTGGCTGCGCGGGCAGTGACACCTCCACATCGCGACCAAGATCGCGCGCCTTGATCCAACCCAGTCGCGCGGCGTCTTCGTAACGGTCGTAGGGCAGCGTTGCGTACGCGGCGTCGGGATACAGCACCAACTCGCGCGGGTCGATGCTGTCTCCGTCCAACTCGGCTCTTGTAACGCGAGGCAATACGTCGTCCGGCCAGATCCCGCCGCAATACCGCTCGACTGCCTCGCCCAGTGCGCTGATGCGCGCCGCGTCCTCGCTCATCCCCTTGCCAGAAGCGATCTGAAAGGCATCGGCCTTGTCACGGTGATAGCGGAAGTTTGAAAGCTCCGCGCGCACGATCTGCGGCCACTCCGGTTCGCCAATCGGCTTTCGGATCGCGACCAGTGAGCGCACCACGCCGCAATGGCGATCGACCAGTCGCGACTCCAGTGCGAGCAGTCCCGGCCCAACCTCACGTGCGTCCAGCGCGTCAAGTGAGGGGAACGTGGCGTTCAGCAGTTTTTTTTTTGAGCAGACCGGACAGGTCGGCTGGCGCAGGATGTCATGCTCGGACAGGGTACCGCCGATGCCATCCCAGATCATCACGCGTCCCGCCAGCACGTGACGACCGACTGCGGTGAGGGTCTTCGCCAGCTCACCGGCGAGAATTCCTGCCGCTACTGACAGCGCGGGCAGGAATGTTGGTTCGCGACGCGCCGAAACCGCGCGCTGTCGGTCTCGGCGTTCCTCGAAAGCCATCGCCGCCGCATAGTCGTCGGCGCAGGCGATGGCTCGCATGCGATAACACATGTAGCAGGCGGTCTCGTCGGGATACACGATCGGACCGATGATGGCTTCACCGCCGTCGATGGTCAGAAAGGCGGCCGGTTTGCTCAAGTCGACGGCGGCCTTGTTTACCCAGTGAGCGACGGCGGCGAAATCACGGTCGACCGCAGCGATCAGCACATCGGCGCGTTCGGCGATGTCGTGCACGACCTCGGCTGACCAACTCGTGGCTACGGTCTCGACTGTGAGCTCCGGGTGAGCGGCGCGCAGCTCCGCCGCCAACGCCGCCTGACGACTCTCACCAGCCAGCGCGGAAGGATCGTCTTTGCGCGGAGCAGCGGGATCGACGAGCAAGATCGCCGCAGGTGACCAGGCAGCGAGTTGCCTGGCCAATGCGGCACCAGCGGACTCCAAGCCGAAGATCGCCAGCCTTGTCTCGCTGAGGCGACGACGCACGGCATGCTCGCTCCGACCCTGCGCCGAAATCGCTTGCGTCAACACTTCGGCTCGCGAGGGTGCGGGGGAAGTCTCCACACGTTGCACGATACCGGACTGCATCAACTCGCCGAGCATGCGTTCCAGCTCGGGCATCGGCACGGCTGCACTGGCCAGCGCAATGCGCTCCAGATTGTTGCCGCCGTCGAGCAGCGGCAACACACTATCAACAAAAGCACCCAGCGCCGGACCCTTCAGCGTGGCCTGTGAGGCGGCAGCGCGAAAGATGGCCTCATCGGGCTCGGTCACGACCCATTCGGCACCGGGTGCCAATCGCAGGTTCACCACCGCGTATGACGTCGATGTTCGCGATCGCGCTTACTGACCAAGTGCGCCAAAACGCCCTGACATTCCGCCGATGTTGCAGGGGCCGCACGTGCACTCAAAGTCGCAAACTTTGCACACTCGACACACCGCGCACACCTGACACACGCGACAAAGGCTGATGCATTTGAAGCATTCGTTGATGCCGCACACCGTGTCGGGATCAAAGGCCAGCACGTCACGCACCTTTCGGAACGCCGTAAGCTCCTGCGCCGTGATATCAGTAACCTCCGGGCGTTCGTGCTGCGAGGCCAGCGACTCCACGAGCTTTTCGAGTCGAGCAATTCGCGCGGACAGCTCCTTCGTGTCATCGGTCATGGGACACCTCTCGGGTAAGAGCACCGAAACAGAGGAATGAATTGGAAGGCCCAACTCAGGTGCGCCTAGCGTAGCGTTTCACGTAAAGTCTGTCAACACGCACGAGCACAAGGAGTTACGGCTCCGCTCGCCGCTTTGTGAAGCGTTCGGTTGCGGAATCCTTTCGTGGACGTTGTTGGCGCGTGTTGAAAGACCTCGACGTTTTCATCCGGCGTCAGCGCTCCGTCTGTACCACATCGGTTCACGTGATCCGATACGCGTATATCCATGACACGCCCGAACGAGATTCTGCCGTCGCGCGAATCAATGCGCGCTTCAACCTGTCGACGAGGTTGTGCAGTGTGCTACTTCATAGTGATTCCCGCGCACAACGAAGCCCGCATCGGCGAGTTCGTTTCCGAGTTCATCGCTCGACTGCCGACTCGGGCGCGGGGCGTCGTTTCTGAACTCCGTAAGTGCTCCACCTTTGTCACCAGGGGCGTTCGTTCTGCCCCGGGCTAGACGTAGCCAAGCGCGACAGCGACGAAGCCGGGGCCATTCACACCGGCGTGAATGACGACTCCCACCCAGGTATTCTGCCGACGCTGGGCGGCATACGGCAGGATGATCAAGATGGGTAGCAACATGACTACGAGCTGCCAACCGAAGGCCAGATGGAAAAGCAGCCAGCCAAGGGCGTTGGCGACCCAGGCTCCGCGTCCGAGCGCGGCTTCCTGCCGGGGAAGAATCACGCCGCGCCACAGGAACTCCTCGCCCATGATGTTGAGGATCCAGAACGGGATCCAGGCTGCAAGAATCCAGTAACGCCCTGCGGATAGCGGCTCGAAGGCCATGAAGCTGGGATGGAGGTCAAGCCCGTCATCAAGAGTGCTCAACGCAAACTGGATGATGGCGCTGAGCACTCCAATTGCGGCAATGGCACCGACTCCCCACAGCCAATCGCCTCGATCCATTCGGCGGAATCGAAGTCGCGTCGCCCAGCGCCCTTGCTCACGGAGTGGCGATTCGCGGCGCAGAAGCACGTACCCGACAATCACGAGCGGCGTAAATACAGCCAGGCCACCTACCAGAAACCACGAAAGCACGGTCTCCAAACCGGTCGCGTCACTGAACGCTGGAATCAGAAATTCGGTGGCGGCGAACATCAGAAGCGCAGCCGATCCGAAGATCGCCAGGGTCGCGATCCAACCCATAGCCGGAATTCGAGTTGGCGATACGGCGTCCCGTGCGTTCAGCATTCGGTCTCCCACGTCAGTTGAGGGCCCAGCGCTGCGCTCTGCTTCATCCTCGGAGATAATCGACGGTGAACCTCGAGGTCGGCAAGGTCAGTGGCCGACCCTCCGGCCTCCCGAATGACATCCTTCGTGGTGAAATGAGAGCACCGTTCGTATGCCGCGCGGTATTCCGTCGTGATGTAAACCGGAAGGAACACCGATGCTCGCGACTTGACTGCGATCGACGCTTCCGCGAACCGATCCGAGCACACCGGGGTTCGTACAGCATGGCTCATCGCGTCATCACCTCGTTCCTCGCCTCGGCAGCTGTCGTTCTCCCGCTCACACTTGGTGGCTGCGCCACGCTGGCACTTGGTGCGGCCAATCTCATCGAGAACGGCAACGCGCACTCCACAGAGATTGCGTACGGTGACGCGGCGCGGCAACGGTATGATGTGTTCCGGCCGGTCGGCGCCGACGGGGTGCTGCTCAGCGGTCCGCTGCCCGTGGTGATCTTTGTGCACGGTGGCAGTTGGGAGACTGGAGACAAGGGCTCGTATCGATGGGTGGGGCAGGGGATCGCGGCGCAGGGCTTCATTGCGGTGCTCCCCAACTACGGCCTGATGCCTGAGCGTCGCTTCCCCGGGTTTGTCGACGATGTCGCGCAAGCAGTGGTGCACACGCGCGCGAAACTCGCGACATGGGGTGGCGACACGTCGCGTGTTGTCTTGATGGGACACAGCGCCGGTGCGCACATCGCCGCGCTTGTTGCATACGATGCGCGATACCTGGCCGCGCACGGGCTCACGCCGCGCATGCTTTCAGGTTTCGTAGGGCTGTCTGGTCCGTACGATTTCATCTTCGACACGCCAAGGCTGCAGCGCACCTTCTCGGGCACACCCGAGCAGGAGCACGATGCGTTGCCGGTGCACTTCGCAAGCTCACAGTCGCCGCGTACGCTGCTCGTGATGGGACGCGATGACAGCACGGTCAAGCCTCACAACACGCACTCCCTCGCGGCGCGGCTCGGCGAAGTGGGTGCGCGCTTCGACACGCTCTGGGTAGACGGAACGCACAGCGTATCGGTGAGCGCGTTTGCGCGCCACAATCGTGGGGATAGCGAGATCGTGCGGCGTGTGCGGGAGTTTGTGTTGTCGCGCTAGCGTCTACCGCCTCGGCGTCTGGAGAAGTGGTAAGCGCTGAGCGAGACTCAGCCGAGAGGTGCTCGGTGACCTCAACCATGCGCTTGCCTCCACCTCCCCGGCGTTTCCCCGGTCCACCGTCTGAACGCGCGATTGAACGCGCTCTGCTCGCTGAAGCCGAGCAGCACGGCCACCTCCGAGATCGACACGGCAGGATTGGCGAGGTAGCCCTCGGCGAGCTCACCGCGCACTGTGTCGGAGAGATCGCGGAACGTCGTGCCGCAGTCCACGAGCCTTCGCTGGAGCGAGCGCACGCTCAGGTTCAGCATGCGTGCAACCTGTCGAGCTGTACCGCCTGTGGCGAGAGTGGCCACGATCGCGCGCCGCACCTGGTCGGTGAAGCCCGCCGTCGCGCGGGGCGTCC
>JBGTFN010000421.1:0-43423 GCA_041747275.1 Gemmatimonadaceae bacterium
TGAACCCGTGGTGTCGCACCACGAACCCCTGATACTCACCACCAGTGAGCGGAGCCATCATGGATCTCGGCGCATTTTCAATCAGTCTTGCAGTCAAGGACATTCATGCATCCAAGGCGTTCTACGAAAAGCTCGGCTTCACGACGTTTGGCGGGGACGTTGCACAGAACTGGGCGATCCTGAAGAACGGTGATCATGTGATCGGCCTGTTCCAGGGCATGTTCGAGAAGAACATCCTGACGTTCAATCCTGGCTGGGATCAGAGCGCGAATGAACTCGCATCGTTCACCGATGTGCGGGAGCTGCAGGACAAGCTCAAGGCGCAAGGCGTGACGCTACTCGAAGAGGCCAAGCCGGGAACCGGGCCGGCGCATTTCACGCTCGAGGATCCGGATGGCAATGCGATCCTGGTTGATCAGCATCGGTAAGCGAATGGAGACCGGCTCAACCCCAGCCTTCGGCGAGATAGAGGTCGCTCAACGCCCGGTGCCATGAGTAGCTGTACATGCGTCCGTCGCGTGTGGCGGCAAGTGCATCGAGATTGACATTCATGATGCCAGCGGGATCCCGGGGCGCGACGCGCGTCCATATCGCACGCGCTCCGGTGAGCGGGTCGACCCGGTGCACCGTGCCGTCTCCGATCGACGTGTCCGTCACGAGCAGTCCATCATCGATCCAACGCATCAGCTGAGACCCTGAGTGATCGCCGGGCACCACTCGCGACGAGCCGTCGGATACCGCGTACACCCAAAGCTGCTGTCCGAGATGTACCGCAACCGCTGAACCATCGGGGGAGGCCGCCCAACCCGACGACGGTATATGCTCGCCGGCCGGCGTGAGCGCCCGCACGCTGTCGTCATCACGACCAAGCACGAACAGCTGCACTCCCCGATCGGTCGAGGCACGCGCCACGAATTTCTCTCCGTCGCCGAGCCAGCGTGCGTCGAAAATGTGCAGTCCCGCGCGCTCAAGGCGCTCTGCCGTGCCTGCACCAGTCGGCACGATCTCCAGATGTGTCGCCTCAGCGTCGGTCTGCAGGATGGCCCAGCGGGTGTCTGGGGAGAGCGATAGCGCCGTCCCGCCGCCAAGTCGAACTGCCGCGGCCCCATCAGTCGTGCGCGTGTAAGCCGATGGCCGACTGCCGCCACCGACACCGCTCTCCGTGAACAGCACGATGCGCCCATCGGCAGACATGTCCGCAAGTACCGTTGCGTCCAGCCATGACATGTCGCGATCATCACCCGCACCCGCGTTGAAGGTCATGCCGCCACGATCATCCGTGCGCGCCAGGAGCACTCGGCCGTCGGGCGCGATATCGTGCAGGCTGACATTCCCGGGTATGCGCGTGATGATGCGAACATCTCCACTCACGTTCATCGCGTAGAGCGTGTTGCGAAACAGGGGCAGTGCATCCGCGGCGGTGAACCATACTTCAGTGCCGCGCCACGCCAGGCCGAACACATTGAAGAAGCTGCGCGAAACACTGCGCCTGCGTCCTTCCCGGTCGACAATCACGACGCGTCCCGTGAGCCACATCCGCTGATCGAGTTCGAAAGCGGCAACCGAAGCGCCATCGGGCGCAACACGCACGAAGCTGAATCCGCCTGACGCACGTTCCGGTTCTGCGATCACGCGGCCCACCGGATACTCGAGCACATCGTGGTCATCCACGCGCCGCACCAGCGCCAGATTCAATCCGTCCGGTGACCAGTCGGCGTACTTCACGTGTTCCTGCAGCTCACGCGGTGCGCCGCCCGCCAACGGCACACGAGCCAGCGTGCCGTACGGCATGATCCCCAGGCGATGCTGGCCCAATGACAGCGCGAGTTCACCCTTGCTCGAGATGCTGAGCGGGGCCGCATCCGGCAAGTCGAGAAAAGAAGACTCCGGATTGTCATCGCGTACGGTGTAGACACGACACGACCCTCCGTCCCATAACGCCCCATAGAGAACGGTATGGCTGTCGGGTGCAAATCGCGCCGTGCGAATCAACCCTCGTCGGAAGGTCAGCCGCTGAAATGTCGGCGACGCAGTTGCCGCAAAGCCTGTGCCTGAACCCGCTCCAGCGCCCAAGGCATTTCCCGCGACAACACCCAACAATCCCGCTGCTGCTCCACCCGCAATTGCCGCACGGCGCGAAACACCGCGAGGACGCGAAGCGTCTTGCGCAGACACGTTCCGTATGCCGGACGACACGTCCACGAACGAATCGCCGACACACTGCCCCGCACGATCGAGCGCCGCGATCAGACCGTTCGCATCCTGAAAGCGATCCGCCGGGCGCTTCTCGAGACACCGATGCACGACGTCGGCGACGGCGGCGGGTATGCCCGGCCGTGCGACAGCGAGCGAGACCGGCGTTTGCGTGAGTTGTGCCGCGACGAGCGCCTGTACGCTGCCGGCGCGGAACGGTGCCATTCCCGCCAGCAGTTCATACGCCACCACACCAAGCGCGTAGATGTCGGCGCGCTGATCGATCAGGGGCTCTCCGGCAGCCTGCTCCGGCGCCATGTAGGCGGGCGTGCCGACTGCGATTCCCGTGTGGGTGAGCGTGCTGTCCGTCGCCGCTTCCGAGAGTGCGCGTGCAACACCGAAATCGGTCACCATTGCATGCCGATGACTCAGCAGAATGTTGTCTGGCTTGACGTCGCGGTGAATCACGCCCTCGCCGTGCGCATAGGCCAGCGCATCAGCGACGTCCCGTATGATCTGAATCGCATCGGCGACGGGCAGCTCATTTTCACGATCGAGCCTGGCGCGCACCGACTCTCCGTCGATGAACGGCATCGTGTAGTAGGGCATGCCCTCCACGAAGCCGGACGCGAGCAGTGGTACAATGTGCGGATGCTGTAGCTTCGCGGCCACGCGCATCTCGCGATGGAATCGCGCCTCGCTCATCACCGAACCCAGTTCCGGCGGCAGCGCCTTGAGCACGATGTAGCGGCCAAGCGCGAGTTCTTCGGCCAGAAATACGCGGCTCATGCCTCCGCGCGCGAGTTCACGCTCCAGGCGATAGCGATCGCCCAGCTGGGCGTTGAGGTTGTCGAGCAGTTCGGACATGGAAACGGGGCGAGGTTGGTGCCGCAGGCGAAGAGAATGCAGTTCGCATCTCCGCCGGGCAAGCCATCACCTCACCGCAGGACTTCACCCTCGACAACCGGAACTGAGGGCGGATCCGGCGCGCCGAGCAGCTCGCGTCGGTTCGCCATGCGGGCGAGCAGGAGCGAAACCGTTCCCCCGATGGCGCCAACTGAAGCGGTGATGCCGATGAACGCCAGTGGAGCGCCCATTCCCAACGCAAGCACACCCAGCAGACTGCCCGCGAGCGCTCCCCATCCGGCAAATCGGCGCAGTGAGAGCGCGTGAAAGTGAGAATGCCCGCCCGCGACCATGACGATGACGGCGAATATGAGCCCGCCGATGAACCCCGGAATCGCCAGCGTCTGCGGCCACATGTCCACGCGAGACGCGAAGGACAGGCCACCGGGGAGCACGTTGTCCAACAGTTCGATCAGGCCGCCGATGGCGAAGCCGCCGCCGGCCCAGAGTACTCCCATCACCATCGCGGCGCGAGCACGTTTCCACCAGATCTTCACAGCGCTTCCCCGTTCAAGCTGTTGCACCGAACATGGCACGAGTACCTCACTTTGTAGTGTAAAGTACTTGAGGTTTTGCTCGCGAGCAACTCCCCTCGAGACATTGCACGCCCACATCTCGCACGTCTCGCGTTGGGCGCATGAGAGAAACCGTTACAGTGTCACGAGACGAATCCGCTCATGACTCGTCGAGAACGGTCCGAGACTCACTCATCTCGCGCTCTCCCGTGAAGGCGCCGAACCACCCTTCGTTCGAGTCGTTCGTGACCCTAGGTATCACCAGGCCAGTCGAGCACATCTATCGTCGGAGCCTCGACGACGCCCTCGGCGTGCAGTCCGTCAGCCACATACTCGAGCGACGACTTCTCTGCGCGCACTACCAACCGATCGTGCAGCTCAAGGACGGCGTCGTGATGGGACACGAAAGCCTGATCCGCGGGCCGGAGGGCTCGTCGCTTCGCACCTCCGATGCACTCTTTCGACAGGCGCGACACGAGGATCTCACCGTTCGGCTCGAGCAGGCGTGCCTGCGCGAAGGATTGCAGGGATGGGTGGGACAGACGCGAGGCACCAGGCTGTTCCTCAACCTCAGCGCGCACACGATCGTGCAGCTGGGAGACCGCGCCACGCTCGTCAGCATCCTGCAATCCCTGCATGCGGCCGACGTCACCGCCTCGGCGCTCGTGGTCGAGATCACGGAGCATGAACACGTCACCGAGCTTCCGCGACTCATCGAAGTGGCGACGGCGATGCGCGCGCAGGGGTTTCGTTTTGCGCTCGACGACTTCGGCGACGGTCGCTCCAGCCTGCGACTGTGGGCGGAACTGCGTCCGGAGTTCGTGAAGATCGACAAGTACTTCGTGCGAGACCTGCCGCAGCAGGCAGTGAAAGTGCAGACGCTGCATGGGATCATGCGCTTCGCCGAATCGTTCGGCACAGAGTTGATCGCGGAGGGCATCGAAACCGATGGGGAGCTGCAGGTCTTGCGCGACCTGGGCATCACGCTCGGCCAGGGCTACTATCTTGGCCGACCACAGGCGGAGCCGGCGAAGGAAATCCTGGAGGCCGCGCGACGCGTGATCGCCAGTTCCGCGACGGCCGTGCTGCCTGAGCTGACGCGAGCCGCCGCAGCAGACTTCACCGTTGCTCGTCTTGCGATTCCTGCTCCTGTTGTGAGCCCGGAGACGCCGGTGGACGAGGTAGCCCGTCTGTTTTCGCTTGAGCCGTCATTGCGGGCACTCGCCGTCGTGGAGGACGATCGGCCGTTAGGGGTCATCACCAGGCAGGCGTTCGTCGATCGCTATGCCAAGCCGTTCTTCAGGGAGCTCTATGGTCGCAAGCCATGTCTGCCGTTCGCCAATGGGACGCCGCTCGTGCTGGACCGACACAGCGGACTCGATGCCATGACGGCAGTGCTGACTTCGTCCGATCAACGCTACCTGACCGAAGGGTTCGTGGTGATCGAGAACGGTCGCTATATCGGACTCGGGAACGGCGAACAACTCGTGCGCGTCGTGACCGAAGCGCGCATCGAGGCCGCACGGCACGCCAACCCGCTCACGTTCCTGCCGGGCAATGTGCCGATCGCGCAGCACATCACGCGCCTGCTCGCGAACGGTGCGACCTTCGTCGCTTGCTATTGCGATCTCAACGACTTCAAGCCCTTCAACGATCACTACGGCTACTGGCGCGGAGACGAAATGATCAGGCTGGTGGCCCGCACGCTGGCGTCGCACTGCGATGCACGGCGCGACTTCGTCGGACATGTCGGGGGCGACGACTTCGTCGTGCTGTTCCAAAGCGACGATTGGATGGAGCGCTGCACTCAGCTGCGGGCAGCGTTCGAGTCGCGCGCGCGACTCCTGTACGACGAGATCGCGCTCGAGCGCGGCGGCATCGATGCGGAGGACCGTCACGGCGTGCCGCGATTCTTTCCCTGCACCACACTGGCCGTGGGTGCGGTTCCGGTCACCTCCGGTCGCTTCTCGCATCCCGAGGACGTCGCTGCGGCAGCGGCAGCGGCGAAGCACAAGGCAAAACAGGCGCGAAGTGGATTCGCGATCGAAGACCTCGTCGATCCCGCGCTTTCGGGCGGCGCTGCGGATGATCTCTACGGCGGCGTCACACCGCGCCAAACGTCGAGCGGGACACGCGTGCCGTGCGGCGTCACGCCCGCCAGCTTGCTGAAGTAGCGATACGCTGCGCGCGATACGGCCTCGACAAGGGCCCTGCCGTCACCGCCGTAGTTGCTCATCACCGACATCGCGTACTCCCGTCCAGGCAACCGCACATACGCCCAGGTGGTGGCGACGCCCGTGATGCCGCCGGGCTTGAACGCGATTGGCACGCTCGCGGGCACTGCCGTTCGTGTGGGACCGCCCTTCGGTATGGAGAGGATTTCAATCACGCGCTCGCACCCCGTCTTGCTGATCGGGACGTCGCACGCGGCAAGTCGCTCCATGATCTGCGCTGCGTCCCGCGGCGTCGATACGTTCTCCTTTCCTCGTGCCGACTGCTCTGGCTCGATCATCCGTCGCTGCACGAGTGTCTGCGGTGCACCAAGTGTCTTCGCGAGTGCGTTGATGGAATCCATACCGAGTCGGTCGATCAGCACGTTGGTGGACGTGTTGTCGGAGTGCAGGATCATGTAGATCGCGTGATCTTCGAGCGAGAGCGCGGACCCGCCGTCGGTAAGCGCCTGCAAGACACCGCTGCCTCCTGTGCGTGTTGCAGCGGTGAGCTCCACACGTTCGCGTCGCAACTGCGGCTCCGCTTCTGCACGCCGGAAGAGCTCCAGCAGGATCATGACCTTGATCGCGCTCGCCTGCGGAAAGACCATGTTGCCGCGCACGTCGAAACGATGCTTGCCGGTCAGGTCTACAATATGCAGGCCGGCGATGCCATCGAAGTCGTCGGCGAGTTGCTGCAATTCGGACTGGAAGCGCTCTCGCAACATGGCCTCGTGCGCCGATTGTGCGTGCATGCGCGTGCTCAGCGAGCCGATCAGGGACATCAGCACGAACGCGAAAAGTCGGTGCGCAGCTCTCATGTCGGTACCGGAAGGAGTCCTGACCGTTGACGCGGAATCGCAGTCGGCTACTTGAACCCACGGATCTTGTTGTGGCGCGTGGCGAGCGCGCCGTTGATGCGCTGTTCTACTACGAAGGTTGCGTGGAGTAGCGCCAGCTCAGCGTATCTGCACCGTCCGGCGCTCGCGCCCGCATGCGATCGAGGATGCGCGGAATGTACATCTGATGATAGCGCAGCCGTGAGTACGCGTTGCTTCGCGTTGCATCTCCGTTCCAGCAATGCTCGGCGCGATCGCCGTAGGTGATCTCCCCTGTCCATTTTGGATTGCTCGTGCCCTCAAGAAAATCTTCGACGAGATACACCGCGTTGTTCAGGTAGTAGTTGTCCATGTCGCCGACGTAGATATTGAGCTTGTCGTAGACCTTGGGCCCGAGCGTTGCCCAATCACGTCGCAGTATGTGCGACAGATCGTAGTTCTCGCGCCAGTAGGCGGCGACCTCCTTGTCGATCACGCCGGTGGCCTTGTCCCAAATGGGCTTCGGATAGCCGTCAGCGCCCATTGGCGAGTACGTCGCCTGCCAGATGTCCCACTGATCGCCGCTGCGACCCTTGCTGCCAAGTGCAGCCTCGCGGCGATTGGCATCGGCGATGGTCGTCTGCACCTGGCCGAGATAGTTGCGACGTCCGGGACGGGGCGTGCGAAGCCATTGACCGTCTACGAAGTGGGCGTTGTTGGCCTCGTACAAGTTGAAGACCGTGTTGGCGCGGAAATCGATGGGATCCGGACAGGCGACGTACGCGCCGTTGAACTCATCCGGATAGAACATCTGCACGGCCATCGCTTCCCATCCGCCGGTGCTGCCACCGTACGTAATGCGTGCCCATCCTTCACCCAGTCCGCGAAAACGCTTCTCCACTTCCGGGATGAGTTCGTACATGATCGCGTCGCCCCACGGACCTTGCGACGCCGAGTTCACAGCGTAGGAGTCGTCGTAGTACGGGGTGGCGTGACGCACCTCCATCAGCAGCACACGCGGAAAGTCCGGCGACGTCCAGTCCTTGTAGAACTGGTGATGCAGCTCCTGCTGAATGCGATTGTAGCCCGCGAGATTGAAGCGGGCGGAGAAGTCCGGTGTGAGATCGGGATCAGGCGGTGACTCCCGAAAGCCTTCGAACGTTGCCGGAAAATGTCCGTGATACACCACCAACGGATAGCGAGCATTCGGGTGCTCATCGAAGCCGGCGGGCAGCAAGACATTGGCGCCGATGTACATGTCGCGGCCCCAGAACTTCGACAGTCGTTCACTGCGAATGGTGATGTGCTTGATCCATTTCGTGTCTGTTGGCGGCGCGATGGCCGGAATCTCCTTGTCGAGCGACAGCGCAGGCATCGGGCCTTGTTGTGCACCGAGCGTTATCCATCGCGGAGTGCTGTACAGATTGCCCGGTTTGCGCGCCCATTGCTGCCCTTCGCCTTTGTCTGGCGGCAGCTTCACCGTATGTCCGGTGCTCAGCGCAAACGTTTCATAGCGATTGAGAAACGCCTGCACCCAGTATCTCCCGCTCGGCAGCTCGCGCAGTGATTGCAGCGGATATGCGTCGGCCTGTTCGGTGACCTGACGCGACGATCCCGGCATCCAGTTTTCGATGTCCGTTCCGAAGATGAGCTGCGTTTCGGGACCGTCGTTGATCTGAAAGCGTGGTTCGCGCGTACTGTCGGTGGAGACGAGCAGGAGCAGGCGTCCGTCCAGTGGTCGGTTGGCCCTGTCCTGCGGGAGCGCCACCCGTACGTGCACTGATCCCTGCGGTTGAGCGCCTAATGGCAGCGTGAGCATCATCATGCACAGCAGCGGGGAGAGTAGAGCACGAGTGCAGGAGAGTGGCATCAAAAGTTCCGGCAAAGTGGGCAGGTGGGCTGGTCCAGACATACATCTCGTCCTTCCGTACGACTGTTTCGCCCACAGGAAGGCGTGTCAAGTGTCACAGGGGAAGATCGTCGATTGCTCCTTCGTACGCACGCCAATTCCTTCAGTCCGGCAAATTGCCTGCGCGCCTCGGTCATGCGAACTTTCAGTGCATCATACAACCGGGAAGGCATTATGGCTGAACTGCATGTGCAGAAAAAAGAAGGGAACGTATGGCCCTGGATCGTAGCCGCCGTGATCGTACTGGCGCTGCTGTTCTGGTTTTTGTGGGGTCGTGGTGACGACCTGAACGTCGCAGCAGTCAACGACACCGACAGCACGATGGTAGGGGCCATGCCCAACGACGGAATGATGCCGGGCACGGCCCAGACAGCAGGCGGCGCGGTCACGCAATACCTGCAGTTCGTGGATGCCCGCTCGTCGAGGACTACGGGTGTCACACACGACTATACCGCTGACGGTTTGCGGCATTTGGCGGCAGCGATCGACGAGGTAGCGTCGGCAGATACTGTGGGCGGAATCGCGCTCGCACCGCGCATTGAGGAGATTCGGGAGCGCGCCGACGCCATGCAGCGGGATCCAACGTCGACGCAGCATGCCCTTCAGACTCGTGAAGCGTTCACGATCGTCTCCAGCATGATCGCACAAATGAGGCCTGCCGGAACCGACCGGGCCGTCAACAATCTCGACGAACTGCAGAATGCCGCCATGGCCATCGATCCGTCACAAGCTCTGACCGATCAGGGCAACCGTATCGAGGATTTTTTCGCGCAGGCGGCCGATGCGCTCCGAGACATGTCGAACATGTAGTGATGCGGGGGCCGACAGGTTTGAATTCTTTGGAACTGAAAACGAGGAGGAACAATGACCAGACATGAATCCCAGGTGGATCAGCAACGATCCACAAACGCACGCGCAAACGTTGGCACACACGATGCGAGGGGCACACCGATGCCCGCCCTCGCTCGACTGAGCGAAATGGACGAGTTCGAGATTGCGGATGGAGAGCCGGATATCCGTGGGTGGGACATTCGCTCCGCGGACGGCCGAAAAATTGGAGAAGTGGACGATCTCCTGGTCGATACCGGCGAGCTGAAGGTCCGGTATATCACAATGAAGCTGGATGACAAGTTCTCGCCCGAACGTCGCCATTCCGTGTTGCCGATCGGTACTGCACGGCTCGACGACGATGAGGATGAGGTGGTCGTGAACCTGCGCGCCGACGCCATCGGCGGCTTGCCGGCGTATACGCCTGGTGAGGAGCTCTCGCGAGAGCACGAACAGTCGCTCATCGACCGGCTCGGAAAGGCGGAGCATGACAAGTCCGGCGCCAAGCTCGGCAACAGCGACGATTTCTACGGACAGCCCTACTTCGACGACAATCAGGCCTTCGAGGGGCGCCGTGCCAAAGGCAAATCGAATGGGAACGCGAAGTACCTGACCCGATCGGAAGAAGAGCTGGCCATCGGTAAGCGCAAGGTCCAGGCGGGCTCGGTTGACGTGAGCAAGCACGTGGAGACGGAGCACGTGCGCAAATCGGTTCCCGTGAGTCGTGAAGAGGTGACGGTTGAACGCCGTCCCGTCTCGGGCGACCGGAAAATGGACGCGAATGCGCAGATCACGGATGACGAAATCCGCATTCCGTTGATGCAGGAGGAAGTCATTGCTGACAAGCGTACCGTCGTCAAGGAAGAAATTGTCATCAAGAAGCATGCGGTGCAGGGCGAACAGGTCATCGAGGCGGACCTGCGCAAGGAGCAGGTGGACGTCGATCGCAAGGGAAAGATCGACAAGGACACGAAGACTCGTGGCGCAACACAGGATACGCGCCGCACAACACGCTGACCAACGCGTCTCGCACGGAGATCCTGCGTCGCGGTGCCCGGAACATGGGTACCGCGACGAATGCGCGTGTGCGTGCTCGCAGTCCGAGCGGGACTCAGCGTCCCAGCAGCTTCAGAATCAGGGGAGTCACGTCCAGCTGCGACGGCTGTTCCCCGATGGCGGCCTTCATCGTGGCACGCAACTCGACACCCGTCGAAGCAGCTCGCGCGAGTGCGAAGAGTATCTCGCTGTCCTGTTGGCTCGGGCTTCCGTGCCAGGAACGATATCGAGCGGAAAAGTAGAAGCGCTCGTTCTGAGCATCCTGCTGTCGGTATCGCGAGAGCAGCATGACGTCGCCACTCCGATGACCGAAGCGGCCCACACCAAGCCCTTCGAGTCGTCGTTCGAGGTCGAGCAGGTCCGGGCGCGGGTTGGCCGCGAGATACTCGCCGATCGGCACGAGCGTGTCACCGTTCCACACCCTGAACGGTCCGGCTGGTGCTATACCACGCGACTCGCGAGCGAAGATCAGGTCGATGGCACCCTCGAGCTTCCACGCGCCGATGCCGGATCGATTGGCCGCATCGAACGCGCGCACAACCTCGAGTACGTCCTCCTTGTATCGGGGCGGTGCGGTCCAGTCGCAGCGATCCTCTGGTCGCGGACAGGTTGAGCGGTCCGCAAGGTGTACGTAGGCCAGCGCGCCCTGGTAGGCGAGTACGGCCTGATACGCGTCATCGTCGCTTTCGAGCTCGAAAGGGCGCAAGCGAAACCCAATGGATTTCAACGCATTCTCGGGTTCTCCGTCAGCGCCCGCACCGAGCGCGTGCCGATCGTCGGCAAGGGACGGTGTATGCCCGTGGTCCGAGACAAGCAGCACATAGGTCGAATCGAGCACGCCGCGACGCCTGTACACATCCAGCAATCGACCGATCGCCGAGTCGACGACATTGGTCAGATAACGCTGCTGCGCCTCCAGTGCAGAGTCTGCCACGTGCGAGAACAGATCGACACCCGGGAAATAAATCACCTGCAAGTCGGCGAGTCCGTATTCCTTAATCGCGTCCAACGTTTCTTCGATGGCCTCCTGGTCGAGTTCGCTGTATGCCTCCCACTTCGAGTCTCCGTCCGCAACGCCCATGACGAAAGCGGCCGCGAGTTCAGCGAACGATCCGAGGTTCGGGCGCACGAGCAGGTCGGCCCCGCGATACTGTGCAGCAAGCGTCACGTACGACCGGACGTTCGCCCGTTCGAACAGTGTAGGCACAGCGATCCACCGATGCAGAAGGCTGTCGGAGTACACGCGTACCGCATCGCCGTGCCCTTTCACCGACACGGGCGCCGGTGCTACAAAGGTCATTGTCTCCCGGTCGAACCACTCGTTTCCTGCGACACCGTGCTCCGCCACTCCAGTGCCGGTGTAAACGGAAGTCCACGCCGCATACGTAGTGGAGGGGAGGATGCTCAGTACGCCTTCCGGCGCGAGGCCGTGCTCGTACAGCCCC
Organism: Gemmatimonadaceae bacterium; assembly: GCA_041747275.1. Classification (GTDB taxonomy): domain Bacteria; phylum Gemmatimonadota; class Gemmatimonadetes; order Gemmatimonadales; family Gemmatimonadaceae; genus JAABRT01. The sequence continues at coordinate 11,881 of JBGTFN010000421.1, forward strand.
CCTGCCGAATCGATCTCCGCTCCCAGCAGTGATGCCACGTTCGGCATGCCGCCGCTGCGCACCGCGTCGCGAAACTCCTGCGCACCCACGCCGTCCAGCGCCACGACCAGGACACGTGGCCCCTCTGCACGTGCGGGGCGCAATTGTTTCCGCAGCGGCATCACGGCATCGGAGGCGAGTAGGCTCACCACCTCGAGGGGAGCAGTTCCCGTGAAGAGAAGGAATCCACCAACTCCGAGCAGTCCCAAGACGACGAGCGCAATAACGACGAGCAGCCAGCGCGGCATGAGCGGTAGGAGATCGGGTTGAAAAGGAGCAGATTCGCTCTGAGCACGATGCAGAAGGCGTGATGCAACTTGACCAATACTCAGGCTGAGCGCACCCCAGGACCAGCATCACCCAAGGGGAAGTTGCGTGCGCGCCGTGGCAGAGTCGCTGCGACGACCGACTACCTCGCTCGGACGATTTGTAAGGCTGCCGCCCGTACGCCACGATACGGGATGCAAGCACCGACGATGATGGACTCCGAGACGCGAACGGTGCTCGGCTCACATGTCGCCCCGATTGCTTGGCGTCTCGTTGCGCCATCGCGGTGAGCAGTTGCTGCGCGGCGTCTCCGAAATCGAGCACGCCGCACGGCATGGCCATCCCTGCGGCATTGCGCTCCTGCAGTGCAACGCGCTCTCGCGTGAGTCGAGCAGACCCGTGCACCAGGGTGCGCCCGTGCTCCGAATCAGTACACGCGAATGGGCACCAGCTGCGGCAAGTCGACTATGCGCTTGACCGTTCGGTCACGCTGCGCCTCCTGCACGATTTCAGCCGCGCGCTCAACTCCCGTCCGCCGCATCAACAGCTCCGCAAGCGCAACCACATTCTCGTTCTTCGCGCGAATGGAGCCGTGCGAAACGGCCTTGCCAATCGACGAAGGTGCGTTGGTGCCATGGATACTGCGTGGCAGATCATACACGAGCTGCGCGTGCCCCAGCGGATTGTCGGGATCACCGGGAGGGCTGCTGTCCGCCTCTTCCGCCCATTTCTCATCGGTGGGTGGAATCCACGCCGGGTTGAGCACCACCTGACCGATGGTCCATTCGCCCGGGCGCGTGGGCCACTCCGCCGAGCCAATCGCAATATCGTGCTGGGCGAGCGTATCGTTGCGTGTGTCGAGCACGCGAACCCGCCGTGCCTTCAGGTCCACTTCAACGCGAAGCTCTCCCGAGTCGCGCACCGCAAGGTCGTCGACTGTTGCCCGCAAGGTGCGCAGGCGCATCTGTCGATCTGCCGAGTCAGCGACTGCGGCCTGACGCTCTACTTCACGAGCGACAGCTGATGAGTCCATACTCGAATCGGGTGTCGTGCGGTCTGCTTCGTTCCCGGTACAGGCGCCACATGCGAGAGCAAACAGCAAACACTGCACAATCTTGTGGTTGATAGGCATCGGCAATATCAAAGACGGGTAGAAGAAGTATTTCATTGCGATACCCGTCACACGTCGACGCGATCCAGTCAGTCGCTCGTCACGTTGTGACTTTGCTCACTCGGCTGATCAGCGCTATACTTGACAGAGCGCATGAGGCGCCATCCGAGTAGCGCGAGCGCCGGTCCATCAACTGTATCTTCACATGCAGTTGCAACTCGCAACTCTTCAACAGCATTCGGCTTCTTTTGAGCGCGGGTGCAACCGGTGAAGGCGCCCGCTACGTGCGCTATCTGGCGCACCGGGCAACCCCCCATAGTCGAAGGAGTAGATCGTGAGCGAGTCCAGTGAATCCGCGTCTGCAAAGGCTGCGCCTCCGCGTTCAGCGCCTCCGCGTTCAGCGCCTCCGATGCTGGTCCCGATCAAGTATGTCGGCCTGCTCGCTCTTGTCGTGCTCGCCGGCGTGATCTGGCTGTTCTTCGCGCTTCAGGCTCGGGACCGACAGATCGCGCGCACGGAAGAGGCGTTGTTACTTCAGACCCTCGCTGTACACACCGGGGCGGCCGCAGTCCTGGCCGAGCGCGGTAGCCACGCGGAAGCGCGTGAACTCATGACGCTGGTGTTCGACGACATTCAGCGCCGCGGGCTGGCGGAGGGGGGATCCTCACTCTCGTCCAATCAGGCCGCGGTGCTCGCCACGCGAGATACCGTCTTGCTCTCGCTCGACCGTGGCCACGGCCGCATTTCCGCTCTGCTCACCGAACAATTCTTCCGCCTGCAGGCACCGGCGACGACGAGCCTTGACGCATCGGATCTCATTGATGCGCTCACGACCGGCACCGGTCGGCCGCTAACTGTACCTGCCAGCCCTGCGGAGCCGATCCTGCCATAACCCCGCACCCATCACCTTTCCCCCTGCTGTTGCCGTCGATATTCAGGCGTGAGCAGGCCCGAAAAGCCCCAGTTATCCGGCTCGACTTCATCGATGATGATGTGGAGGTGCTCCGGACGCTTGCCGAGCACACGCTGCAGGGTCTCCGTGAACTCAGCGACGACTCGCGCCTTTCGATGCGCTCACGGCGCGTCAAGACGGGTTGATGCGCGCAGGGGCCCTATCGGAACGACAGCGGCTGCTGCGCACGCCACACGTCGTAACGCAGGCGCAGCGTCTTGACCGGATTGAGATTCTCCCCAGGCTTGATCGCGTTTGGCCCCGTCTGATCCGGTTGTGCAACCGTGAGGTACATCGCATAGGTGCCGTCGTTGTGGGATTGCCCCACAGGATCCCCTGTCTCCGACATCAGGATGTAGGCGATGTATGACGTCCGTCCGTCGCACGGAATCGTCGATGTGTTGCCGTCGGCAGCCGGAGGCGGACAACTGCACCGACTGTCCCCGCCGGCATCGTCGGCGGCTTCGAGCGCGGCCATGACCCGATCCGTGAGTGCGCCGGTGGTGCGAAGGAACGCGCGCTCCGCGTTCGGTACCACGTCGCCAGGGCGCAGGATGTTACCCTGGATTGAGTAGTAGATCTGCGTGCCCGGCACACGACCCTGGATATCCTGCGACACGGCGCCGTTGCGCTGTCCGGAGTGGCCTGCGGAGCGTCCCGTGAGATCCACGATGCCGAACTGCCGTCTGTCAAAGGCGGAATCCTGAGAGAGCATTTCGATGATGCGTGCCGGATCGGTGCCCTTCTCGAGCTCACGATAGACGAGCATCTGGTTGGCGTGCGTGCGGTCCACACTCGCCTGACACGCCGCGACGCCCTTGCCGGGCAGTATGACCGCCTGCACACCCATCAGGAACGCGTCGTTGCCGTTGACGCAGGTGGCCGACGCGATGACGACGCGCCCGGTGGCCATATCGACCGCGATCACGGACCAGGTTGCGTGCGCGGTGGCTGGGAGTGCGAGAAGAAGCGCGAGCGCGACGGCGGCTCGAGCGCAGATCCCGCAGAGCAGGGTTATGTGCATCCGCAGAACCTGCGCCCGAGTATATCCCGGGCGCAAGCAATCGTTCGACCGTGAGCCGGCGCCGGTAATTCTTCACGCGGGAAGCGGTGACAGATGAACGGCGCCCTTTCATGTTTATGGGCTGTAACGCTGCGACCTGGCAGCGCGTAGCGACGGCAGGCAGCCGATACGGACGTCATCGTGTCGCGCGTTGTTGATCTGGCATGGACACGTTTCCGGGGACGGTATGCAGGTGTGGGTGAAAAACTGGTGCGCAGCGGGCGCCGTCGCGGCCGTTCTGCTGGGGCCCGACGCGCTGGTTGCGCAGTCTTCAGCGGTCGCCTCGCCGCCCTCGGCCGCGAGGGCGATTCGCACGATTGGCGCAACTCGACTGTCCACACCGATCACGCTCGATGGCGTGGTGGATAGCACGGAGTGGGCAGGTATCGCCCGCACAGGCAACTTCATTCAGTACTTCCCGTTCGACACCGCGCCGGCGAAGGCGCCGGTGGAGTTCATGATCGCGTACGACGACCAGACGCTCTACGTGGGCGCCGTGATGTACGAGTATCGCGAAGGCGGCTTCGTATCGGCTTCCTTGCGCCGCGACTATCGCGGCAGCGCGAACGATGGCGTCACGCTCGTGCTCGATCCGTGGCGAGATGGCACCACGGGCGTGTTCTTCGGAGTGAACCCGTTCAACGTGCAGCGCGAAGGCCTGGTCGTGAACGGCGGAGCCAGCGGTGAAGACTTCGACCGTTCCTGGGACAACGTCTGGTCGAGCGCCACGTATCGCGGCGATGGCTACTGGTCGGTGGAGATGGCAATCCCGTTCAAGGCGTTGCGCTTCAACGCCGGCGATCAGACATGGGGTGTCAACTTTTACCGCATCGATAGCAAGGCCAACGAGCGCACCACGTGGAATCCGATTCCACGACAATTCCAGCTATATAGCCTCGCCTACCTTGGCGAACTGCACTGGGACAGGCCCATGACGGCGCGCAGCGGGGGATTCACACTCATTCCGTATGCGGCCGGCGGCGCGACGCGACAGTTCGAGGATGGCCTGGCGAGGCAGACTGACGGTGACGTGGGACTCGATGCGAAGGTAATGGTCACGCCGTCGCTCAACCTCGACCTCACCGTAAACCCCGACTTCTCCCAGGTCGAAGTAGACGAGCAGCAGACCAACCTGGATCGGTTCGAGCTGTTTTTTCCGGAACGCCGACAGTTCTTTCTCGAAAACGCCGACCTGTTCGCCGGATTCGGTTTTGACAATGCCCGTCCGTTTTTCTCTCGGCGCATTGGCATCGCGATCGATTCAAGTACGGGGCAGAATGTACAGAATCGCATCGTGGGCGGCGCGCGACTGAGCGGACGGCTCAGTGAGGACTGGCGCATCGGTGTGATGTCGATGCAGACCGCGTCGGACAGCGAGATCGGCGTGGGCGGCAGAAACTATGCAGTCGCGGCCGTGCAGCGGCAGCTGTTCGCACGCTCGAACCTCGCATTCATCGCGGTCAACGAGCAGAACACCGAGGGCGGCCCACTCGATCCGCGACGTCCCAACGATGTCTCCGCGAGCCGCATGCTCGGCGTGGACTACAACCTGGCATCGGCCGATGGTGCGTGGTTCGGCAAATTCTTTCATCATCAACAGGTCTCCGAAGGCGCAGCAGACGACGCCTATTCACACGGTGTGCTCCTGCAGCGAAACGCGCGATTGTGGCGTGCGAAATGGGAGCACCAGATCATCGGGGACGGGTACGATGCGCGTACGGGATTCGTTCCGCGACGAGGATTTCAGCGTATCAACCCCGAACTCGAGATCAGCACATTTCCTGCCGGCTCGCCGATCAATCGGCATGTGTTTCGCGTCGAGGGCAACCTCATCTGGGATGACCCGTGGGGCCTTACGGACCGCAACCTCTCGGCACGGTACACAGCAGAGTTTCGCAATACAGGCCAGTTCAACGTCACCGCGCGCTCACGCTACACGCAACTGTTCGCGCCATTCAGGCCAGTGCGAGGCGATGGCATGGCGTTCGCGGCCGGTGAGTCGTTCGAGCAGCCTGAGCTGGAGGCCAGCATCACGACTGATCCGCGCGAAGTCATCTCGGGGACATTTCGCGTGCGTGGTGGCAAGTACTTCAATGGGTCGCTGCGCCAGACGTCCGGATCGCTCAACTATCGCTGGCGCCAATACGCCACCGGAGCACTCACATGGAACGTGAGCCAGATCGACCTCGCGTCCGGCTTTGATGATGCCACGTTGTGGCTGGTGGGCTCACGCATCGATGTCACGTTCACCACTTCGCTGTTCTGGACCACGTTCACACAATACAACAGTCAGTTCGACAATCTGAATGTGAACAGCCGTCTGCAGTGGCGCTTCCTGCCGGCATCAGACCTGTTCGTGGTGTACACCGACAACTATGTGCCGGATGGATTGCGTCCGAAGAATCGCGCGCTGTTGGCGAAAGTGAGCTGGTGGTTGAACTTGTAGATCGGACCGGACGCGACAGTGGTACGGCCAGATCCGCGAGGCCGCCTTTCGCTACGCGTTTATTCTCGATGCGCTGCCGAAGTCGGTCGGTATCATTCCGTTACGCCGGGCAATCGCGACTTGGAATTGTCCCAGCTGCGGTTAGACTCCGGAACACCATACGACCAGCGGCCATCCAGGGAGAGTGTCAGGTTGACCCAAAACACTCGGCAGCAGCGCGATCGCCTCGTGTCCGACATTTCCGCCCGACTGGTGCTTCGCGGGGCGGCGGCGGAGCGGGAAACTGCCGATCAGCTGCTCTCGTCAGTCTTCGCAGAAGTGGCGCGCCATCTGGGGGTCGAGTTCTACTTCAACTTCGATGTCGTCCAGGGCGACCCGCAGACCCTCCGTCTGGTCTCTTGCATCGGCGTGCACGACGATCAGGCTCGCGCGGCGCTCGAAACCATCCAGTTCGGCGAGTATCTGTGCGGCGTTGTGGCCGAGACGCGGCGACCGCTGATCCTGGAGGACCTCCCGCTGCACGGGCTGCCGAACGCCGACGCGATGTGTGCACTCGGCGCAACGGCCTACGCTGGCTACCCGATGCTCGCCGGCGAGCGGCTGATCGGCACCATCTCGTTCGCCACGGCCCGCCGTTCCCGTTTCGAGCCTGAGGAGCTCGACCTCATTCAGACTGTGGCCGACCTGCTCGCGGCGGCCGTCGAGAGGGATCGGCTCTCCGCCACGCTCCGCGAGAGCGAGGCCCGTCTCCGGGACACTCTTGATGCGCTGCGGGCAAGTGAGGGACGTTTTCGGGAGATCGCTGACGCCGCTCCAGCAATGCTGTGGGTGGCCGATCCCACAGGGTACTGCACCTACCTGTCGCGAGGCTGGTACAAATTCACCGGCCAGCAGGAGGGTGAAGGTCACGGACTGGGCTGGACCACCGCGATCCACCCCGACGAGCGGGAAGCGGCCGGCCGCGGGTTCATGGCCGCAAACGATGCTCGTGTCGACTACGTGACAGACTTCCGCCTGCGGCGAGCCGATGGGACCTATTGCTGGGTAATCGACGCTGGTCGGCCGTATTTCGAGGCCAGCGGCGTATTTTGCGGATTCGTCGGGTCGGTGATCGAAATCGACGATCGCAAGCGGGCTGAAGAAAAGCTGCAGGCGAGCGAAGAGCGCTTCCGGAAGGCGGTCGCGGCGACGAGCGAACTGTTGTGGACGAACGATGCCGCCGGCCGGATGGTTGGAGAGCAGCCCGGGTGGGGCGGGTTCACCGGCCAGTCAACAGAAGAGTACCAGGAGTATGGCTGGACGCAGGCCCTTCACCCGGACGACGCGACACCCACCGTCGAAGCATGGGAACAGGCTGTGGCCGAGCGGCGAATGTTCGTCTGGGAGCATCGGGTTCGACGTTTTGATGGGATCTACCGGCTGTTTTCGATCCGGGCAGTGCCGGTCATCAATCCCGACGGGTCGGTGCGTGAGTGGGTCGGGGTGCACCGGGACATCACTGACCAGCGGGCTGCCGAAGATGCGCTCAGAGATACCGACCGGCGGAAGGACGAGTTTCTCGCGACGCTGGCGCACGAACTCCGCAACCCCCTCGCCCCGATACGGACGGGTCTGCAAATAATCAAGCTGTCTCCTGACACATCGCATGCCAACGCCGCGCGAGATATGATGGAGCGACAGGTCGGGCATATGGTGCGTCTCATCGACGACCTGCTGGACGTGTCGCGCATCAGCAGCGGAAAAATCGAGCTCCGCAAGGAACGGCTCGACCTGCGAGCAGTGATCGCTGCCGCCCTCGAAGCCAGCCGACCGCTCGTGGACGCGGCTCGACACGAGTTGACGATGAAGTTGCCTGACGACCCGGTCTGGCTTGATGGCGACCTCACCCGACTGGCGCAGGCGATTGGCAACCTCGTGAATAACGCTGCCAAGTACACGTCCGACGGCGGACTGATTACCCTTTCCGCCCGTCAGGAGGAAAACGAAGCCGTGGTAACCGTCACGGATACGGGGGTCGGCATACCCCGAGAGATGTTGCCAGAAGTGTTCGAAATGTTTACGCAGGTCAATCGCACCCTCGACCGGGCGCAGGGCGGACTCGGCGTCGGCCTGACTCTTGTCCGCCGGCTGGTGGAACTTCACGGTGGACGAGTGGAGGTACACAGTGCGGGCAGTTCCCTCGGAAGCACGTTCACGGTACGACTCCCGGTCTCTACCGGTTCGCGTTCCGAAGAGCGGGTCGAGCCGCAAGGGCATGTCGAGTCCCGCTCAGATCGCCAGCGGGTGCTGGTTGTCGATGACAACGTAGACGCAGCCGAGTGCCTCGCCCTACTGCTTGACCTGATGGGACACGAAACTCGTATGGTTCACGACGGTCCGTCCGCCCTGATCGCCGCCCGGGAGTATCAGCCGTCGGCTGTGTTGCTCGACATCGGACTACCGGGCCTGGACGGATACGAGGTAGCGAAGCAACTCAGGCAGGACCCTGCCTTCGACGCCACCACGCTCGTCGCAATCACCGGCTGGGGCAGTGAGGACGACAAGCTGCGAAGTCGCAACGCCGGATTCGATTTCCACCTGACCAAACCGGTCGAGGCCGCCGAAGTGACCCGAGTGCTCGCCTAGCTTTTCGTTGTACTTCTTGCGTCGGATCCGGACTCCAGCGCACGAACGATCGCCGCACGATCCACCGGCTTCACGAGATGGTAGTCGAAGCCTGCTTCGCGCGTACGCTGCCGGTCCTCGTCGCGTCCCCATCCGGTGAGGGCGATGATCAACGTGGCCTCACCACCTTCGATCGCTCGTATTCGGCGACAGGTTTCGAAGCCGTCCATGTCGGGCATGCCCAGGTCGAGCAACACCGCATCGGGGCGAAACTCGCTGACGACGCGCAGCGCAGAACTTCCATCCTGAACCGCGCGCACCTCACGTCCGGTGGTGGCGACGAGAGCGGCCATCGTGTTCGACGCGTCGTACGAGTCGTCCACCACCAGCACGCGCATCGGTTCCGCATTCGCCGACAGTGACTGTGGCTCCGCGACAGCACGCTCTTCAGGAAGCGAGGGCTGCGGGGCGACCGGGAAGCGGAGTGAAAACTCGCTGCCGTGCCCCAATCCATCACTCGTCGCATGTGCGCTCGCACCCTGTCGCTCGGCAAAAGCGCGCACCAACGATAGACCGATGCCCAGCCCGCCGTAGGAGCGCGAGAGGGCGCTTTCGATTTGCGCGAAGGCTTCGAAGACCTGCGTCAGATGCTCCGGGGCAAGGCCGATTCCCGTATCGCGCACCGCGATCACCACCTCATCCGCTTCCTGTTGGACGCTCAGATCCACGCGCCCTCCACGCTCACTGAACTTGGCCGCGTTATCGAGCAGGTTCGACAGCATCTGTGTGAGTCGCACCGGATCTGCCACGATCATCAGCGGCGCGTCGGCAACAGTCGTGACGAGTGTGAGGCCTCGCTCCTCGACCATCTGGCGCATTGTGTCTCCGGTGTGCCTCACCACTTCCACCGCATCAACCGATTGCAGATGAAGCTCCACCTTGTCGTGATCGAGACGACTCGCGTCGAGCAGATCATCGAGCAGGCGCGTCATGTGGGCAACCTGTCGCTGCATGATCGGCAACACACGCGCGGCGGTGATGCCGTCGCCCGCGATGTCGGATGCGACGAGGCCGGCAGCGTTCCGATTCTGCGAGATTTGCTGCAACAGCTCGACGCCGGAACGGATCGGTGCCAGCGGATTGCGCAACTCGTGGGACAGAATCGCGAGAAAGTGATCCTTGCGTCGGTTCGCGTTCAGCAATTCCAACTCTGCAGCTTTGCGTGCTCGAATATCCTCCACCACCGCGATGAAGTACGCTGGCTCCTGCGCGTGGTCACGTACGAGCGTGACCGACACGTGCACCCAGACCGGTTCGCCATCGGCATGCAGAAAGCGTTTTTCACGGCTGAAATCGTTTCGGTCTCCGTTCATCAGCTGCTGTAGCTGATGCAGATCTGCAGCGCGATCCTCGGGATGGGTGATGGAGTCGTGCGTACCGGCAAGCAGCCCTTGGGCCTCACAACCGAGGATGTCGCACAGGCACCGGTTGACACGCAGCCATCGTCCATCAAGAGAGAGATGCGCAATGCCGACTGCCGCCTGCTCGAACGTCGCCTGGAACTGCTCCTCAATGGCAGCACGCGCCAGGAGACTGTCCGCCAGCAGCGTATTCGTTTCTTCCAACGCAATCGCCTGCTCCATCAGCTGCTCGTTGACTTCTTCGAGCGCCGAGGCCCGAGCCTTGGCCACGTCGCGCTCGCGTGCGGCTTCGGCGGATGCCGCGAACGCAATGACCTTGGGGATGTAGGACGGCAGCAGGACTGCGGTGAGCAGCGACACCACCGCCGTGGCGACACTGATGACTACCACCAACCGTGGCGCGCTGTTACCGAGCAACAGCACCGAATTCAGATGGGTGGCACCGCAGAGCACGATGAAGGCGCCAAAGAGTAAAAACACCTGTCCGAACGGCAGCTGCTGACGCAGTCGATAAACCAGATACGTCAGCGTGGCGGCGATGCCGAAGTAGGAGAAGGCGGTGATCGCGTCTGATATACGATGCAGGCGATGCAGCTCGGCGCCGGCATCAGCGCCGAGTCCGTGCGACTGCGCGAACAGGAGCCCTGGCAGGCACACGAATGTGACGATGGTCACAGTCAACGTTTTCACCACGTACTGCTCCGGCTCACGTTTGTTCAGGCGGTCGATTGGGGTGGCTGCTGAGATCTCAATTGCGGTACACCCTGCAACCACGTAATGAAGCGCGAATGAAGGACGCTCGCCATAGCAGGCTGTAACCAGTGTCGTCGATGAGGGAGTGGACCCTGGCTCGGGTACTACGAACTGGCGAGCAGACTGCGGAGTAGTATTCGTTCCCGTAGGGACTGCGCTGCGCACCGATCACACTCGTGCGGCCCGCCCCTCTGCGATTCACATACGAGAAGTGCAAGCGCATGTCGCATTCATCGAGTCGAACCGAATCACCCGGCTCCATCACGCCTGCCGCCGACACGCGCCTCCGGTGGTGGCAGGTCGATCCGGATCATTGGCGCGCGCAAGTGCTGGGCATCCTGCTGCGTGGCATTGCGGTGCTCGCGCCGCTTGTGTATGTGCCCAGCCTGATGATGGCGCTGCGGGAAAAGATGCCCGGCGTCGTGCTTCTGGACACGGTCGCCGTCGCAGGCGTGCTCACGCTGTATTTCATGAAGTCGTTGTCGTTCACCGTCCGCGCCCGCGCCTTGATGGCGATTTTCTACGCGCTGGGCGCCGGTCTGCTCGTCTCGGTTGGTTCGATCAGCCAGATTTATCTGCTTGGTTTTGCTGTGATGACCACGCTGTTGCTCGGCCTGCGCGCCGGCATGGCCGCGACGGCGCTCAACGGCGTGACGCTCCTGCTCATCGGCGCCCTGGGGTATGCGGCGCCCTCGATGGCCGCCGCGGACTGGGACGGATTTACCGCGTGGGTGGTCATCACGATCAACTTCCTGATGATCAATGCGCTGCTGGTGCTTTCGCTGGGTGCGATCATCGCGGCGTTGGAGCAAGCGGTGCACTTCGCCAGCGAGACGCGCGACGAACTTGCCCGTGAGCGCACCGGACTCATGGTGACCAATGAAGAGTTGGCTGCCGAAGTCGCGGAGCGTACCCGCGCCGAGTCGCAGGTGCAGGAAAGCGAATCGCGCTATCGCAGCCTGTTCAACTCCAATCCGCAGCCCGCGTGGGTCTATGACGTGGAAACCCTTCGTTTCCTCGAGGTGAACAGTTCTGCGGTAGCGCACTACGGCTACAGTCGTTCCGAATTCCTGACGATGACGATCGCAGATGTCAGTCCGCCTGAGGACGTTTCGCGGCTGCGCGAAGGAGTGGCGGGGGTGGGTGACGACAACACGGAAGTGGCAGGCCTCTGGCGGCACCGACGCAAGGACGGTGCGATCATGCATGTTGAGATCCGATCGCACGCGTTCGACTTTCTTGACCGACCAGCGAGACTCGTGGTTGCGCATGATGTGAGCGACCGTGTCCAGGCTGCAGTCGTGCTGCATGAAACATCGGCGCGGTTGCATGGTGTGCTCGACCACAGTCCGCTGCTCATCTGCCTGATGGATCTTGAAGGCCGCTACATTCTGGCGAACCCGTCGCTGGCGGCGGTGTTCGGCGCCGAGGTTCATGATATCGAGGGGCGTACGCTGCATGAGCTGCTCCCCGCGCCGCAGGCCGCGGCGTTCATGAAACGCCTGGCAAACGTTCGATCCTCCCGCGAACCGCTCACCGTGGTTGATGAACTGGAACTCGGTGACGACAGACGGTCGTACAGCTCGGTTCTGTTTCCACTGTTCGGAGCAGACGGGCAGGTGACATCGGTGGGTAGCGTCGCGCAGGACATCACGGATCAGACACGCGCGGAAGCGGAGCGTGTTCGTCTCGAGGCGCAGTTGATTCAGTCGCAGAAAATGGAAGCGGTCGGCAGACTCGCGGGCGGTGTCGCGCACGACTTCAACAATATGCTCGGCGTGATTCTCGGCTACACGGAGATGATGATCGCCGCGCCGGAGACCGCCGAGTCGACCCGCCATGATCTCGAGCAGGTAACTGCGGCTGCCCGGCACTCCGCGGAGCTGACGCGACAACTTCTTGCATTCGCGCGACAGCAGACGATTGCGCCGGAGGTGCTCGACCTCGATGACACGGTGGCCGCAATGCTGAGAATGCTGCGTCGCCTCATCGGCGAGGACGTCGAGCTGGTGTGGATACCGGGCGAGGAGCTGTGGCCTGTGCATATGGACCCGGCGCAGATCGATCAGGTACTGGCGAACCTCGTTGTCAATGCGCGGGACGCGATCGGCGCGAGCGGGAGAATCACGATTTCGACCACCTGCATCGAAATCGACGAAGAGTACTGCCAAGTTCAAGCCGATTTTGTGCCCGGCGAATACGTCGTGCTCACGGTGGCGGACGATGGCCACGGGATGGATCGCGCCACGCTTGACAGAATCTTCGAGCCGTTCTTCACCACGAAACCGCAGGGAAAGGGCACCGGCCTTGGCCTGCCGATGGTGTATGGAATCGTGCGACAGAATAATGGTTTCGTGCATGCATACAGCGAGTTGGGTCACGGCACCAGCATGCGCATCTATCTCCCGCGCCATCACGGAGTTGTCGAGAGCGGCGAGGCCACCCGTCCGCCGCGTACGGTGCCAAGCGGGAGCGAAACTATACTGATCGTCGAGGATGAACAGGCGCTGCTCGCTCTCATCAGCCGTTTGCTTGAACGGCTCGGCTACACGGTGCTCGCTGCACCGACACCGAGCGACGCGATGCGCACTGCTGCCGAGCATCCGGGTGACATCGACTTGCTCATCACCGATGTGATCATGCCGGAGATGAACGGCCTTGAGATGCGGCAACGCCTGCTCGAAATCCGGCCTGAGATGAAGTCCGTCTTCATGTCCGGCTATACGGCGGACATCATTGCGGGTAACGGCGTAGTGGATGAAGGCATCCATTTTCTCGCGAAACCGTTCACGCTGGCGGAGATCGCGGCGAAGGTGCGTACGGCGCTTTCCGTTACTTGATCACCCGCACGCGGTCGTTGATCGGGTAGAACCATTCCACACCCCGCGCTGTCACGATGGCGTCGTCCTCGAGCGGAATGCGCGCCTTTGCACCGCCCCATTCCGGTACTGGCGTCCAGGCGAACAGCTCTATCGAAAACGGATTGAACGGCTTGATCGGGAAGCTGTGCTGCCCTGGGTTGAACCACGCGATACTCGGGCCACTCCCGTGGCCGCGATCGCCAACGGAGTGGCACCCAATCATCACTTCTACCTTGCCATCGTTGGTGGTCTCGTTGAAGGTGCCCTGCATGCGAAAGCCGGCCTTCTCGATCTCGCTCGCCAACTCAGTGAGCATCTCACCGGCCGTCGGTCCTGGCTTGATGGTGCGTCGGATGACGTTGCGCACGGCGACGGCGTTGTCGAATGCTTTCTGAATGCCGGCCGGCACGCCGGTCTCACCAGGCTTGAGCACGTATGCGATGCGCTTCACGTCGGTCCACGTGTTCAGGTACCCCACCCCCCAGTCGATCATGAGCAGGTCGCCGCGCTGAATGATACGCTCATTCGACGAGGCTTCGATGCCTTTCGGGCCGGTGATGTACACCGAGGGCATTTCGAAACTCGAACCGAGACTGCGCGTCTGCAGCTCATTGGCCATCCACCATGCGACATCCTCCAACGTGGTCACACCCGGAGTGATGATCTCGTTCGACAATGCACGATCGGCCAGTCGGCGAGCGATCTCACCGTTTTCGCCGAGCGCAACGAGACGGGACGCAGTGAAACCGCTCCGGAAATCGGACACCACATTTTCAGCCGACACCACTCGGGCGCCGTATGTGCTGCCAAGTTCCTTGATCAGTCGATCGTAGCTCGTCTTCGACAGACCGTCGGCGGCACCGATCTGCTCGGAGATGTTCACCCCGATACGCTTCGGGTCGCGCTCGGCGACGAATGCCTGCAGCGGCTGAAAGCCACGAACCATGTCGTAGCCGCACTCCTCGAGACGGTAGCCGGCCACGCCGATCGCGACGCGCTCGATGTGGTCGCCTCCGCGGTCGGTAAATATCCAGTACGCGACGCTGCCCACGTAACCGCGTCCGAGGTCATCGTACATCGGATCGAACTGGTTCTCCTTCTGCATCACGATCCACATGTCCACACCATGGTCGCGCATGGCACGCGGCAGGATGAGGTCGAACTGATCGCGTCGGATCTGGCAGAGGCGCTCCCAGCGGGTACGCGCGTGTTCGGCGGGCGCCTGCGCAAGCAGTGGGGTCGCAAAGAGCGAGGAAGCGAGCGATGCGGACAGCAGAGCGCCAAGCAGGACTGGGCGGTGCAGGGAAGGGAGTGTCATAGCGAGAGAGCGGTGAGAGGAAGCAGGACCGCTATTCTAACACCGCGTCTCCCATCCGGCCCCAGGTCTGGATGCGGTCTGCCGTGACCTTGATGAGCGTGACCTCCGGATCGTCCGGCCCATTCTCGAACCACTGCTCCAACGACTTGTGCCAGAACTTCTTTTTCAGGTCGATGTCATCGACGACCGCTCCGCTTCCCCACACCGAGATGAAGCTGGGGCCTTCGTTATCGGAGAACGTCAGGTGGACCCGATCATCCCTTGTGATTTCGGCGATCTTGTTTGATGTGGAGCGAGCAAAGAACCAGTTGTCACCGTTGTACGCCACTTCACCGTTGTTGGACATCGGTCGAGTATTGACGCCGTGCTCTCCGACCGTCTGCATCATGCAGAAGTCGATCTTGGCCATCGTCTCGGCGACCGCCGTGAACTCATTGGTCTTCTTCATCGCCTGCCCGGTTAAGGTGTCTACGCAGCTTGCTCGGTGCATCGCGAGCATGTGAGGCGCGGTTATACACCCGCAATGATGATCGTGCCTTGACGTACGTCGCTATTGTTCAGGTGTTCGCGGCCGCGCGAATCAGCAACTCCCACGGCAGGACCCGGTGGACGCCGGCTGTCTCTAACTTCGACTACTCGGTGGGGTGTCTGATCGCCATTCTCGGTCGCATGCAGCTGTTCACCGAGAATACGATCACGCCCATTCTCTCCCTGCTGATCGAGCCGTCTGCGCACAATGTCAAGCTTACGGCGCGATTGTGGGGCATCGTGTTTGTCGCCCAAATGGCGGGTTCTCTGCTGGCGGCTGTGCTACTGGTGCACGCCGATATTGTGCCTGGTCTGCAGATGCGCCGGATTCTTCATTGCTTCGCTGGTGTGGATCATGCCACGCATGGAAGGTGCCGGCGAGGTGCTGATCATCGTCGTGCTCACGTACATGATCGGCCTCGGCGACATGTCACACGTCGTGGCCGGTTCCACTGAGTTGTTCGTGCTGCTCGTCAGTGGTGAGCTGTCGGTGACCGAGACTATTTGGGGTCGGATTGTGCCTTCGCTCGTCGGCAACGTTGTCGGAGGGACGGGTATGTTCGCCGCATTGACGTACGCGCAGGTACGCGCCGAAGTTTGAGTTCGGTTGCCTGACGTTCGCTGCAGTCGCGAGTTCAGGCGGGCTGCGGTGCCCGTCGAGCATGCGCCGACGTGGTGGAGCTTAGGCAAACGCCCGGACACGCCGACACGCCACGCGGTAACTACCCGTGACGTGTCTGACGCGTCGGTCACCTATCAGCTTGGGAAGCTGCTAGCCGGTGGGACTGGATTCGGCGCCGTGATGAAGCCACTTGCAATGGCGATGACTTCAGTGGAGTCTCGGCGCATGTCGAACGACATGTTGTTCGGCGTGATCTTGTCGCGATTGATCAGGCGGAAGGCGGCAGCATGCTCAGCCTCGACGCCGGCAATGGATCCGGCGGCGGCGAGAATGTCAGTGCTGTCGATGTTGCCGACCTGGCCGAGGTAGGCCGTGACGCCCACGTCCTCGAGAATCTGCGAGACCGCGAGAAAGCGTGTTGCGCTGCTGAATGCGTCGCCAAAATCGAAGGCGAACAGGGAGCGCGGCAGTGCCTTTTCGCCGAGCGCCGTCTGCAGAAAGAGCACGTGATCGATCTCATGATTGCGCACCGTGCGCACGAACTGCATCACGTTGAAGGTTGCCGGGAGCGGCGGTCGCACCGACTCGATTCCGGGGACACGTCCCGGCAGGCCCATGCCGTCGGGGTCGATGGCGGCGACCGTGGCACCAGCCGGAAGCGCACCGCGGCCCTCTGCCCGCAGGTAAAACGTCGCCTCGAGATACTCGAGCACGAGCGCGAAGTTGAGGATCTGCACGTCGGTGAGCGACTCGCGCTCGGCCCAACCGGTAAGGTCGGGAAAAGTGCACTGCGCGCTCTGCGCGAGAAGCGCCGAACTGAACTTCTCGCCTCGCAGCAGCATGGGCGCGACGGCCACAGCTCCGGCCGCCACAGCCAGCTTGGCGAGAAAGCCGCGACGCTGCTGCGGTGTGGTAAGCGCATCGGCGTCAAACTTGATAAGATGCCGCGTGGTATCCATAGTGACGATCTCCTTGAGAGTTAGTTGCGATCGAAGGGTCGGGACGGGCGTTACAACCCTTCGACAACGAAGGGAGCGATCGCACTGACGACCTGCTGCGGCGTAAGCGGCGTTTCGTACGCGACTGGTGCGGGAACCCGGTGATTAAGTGCGCGGAAGGCTGCGGTGTGTCGGGCTTCGATGGTGAATATCGTGCCGGCAACGCTCCGCAGATTCTTGTCACTGATGAGGGGAAGCGCTCCGAGATATGCGCCAACGCCCGTCTGCTCGAACGATTCTGCGGCCTTGAGATACTTGCGCTCGTTCTGCAGCGTGCTGCTGAAGTCGAACGTGATCCGGTTGCCGGTGGCCTGGGCGCCCAGTGCCGCTTGCAGGAAATCAACGTGGCAAATTTCGTGGTCGCGCACGTCGGTGGAAATCTCGCGGACCAGTCCGCTCAACAGTCCGCTCGCAACCGCCAACTTGTAGAACTCGGCCTCCAGCAACTCGAGGAAGAGCGCGAACTTCAGGATGTCGGTATCGCTCGACAACGGAAGTCCTACAGACGGGCCGTCGACAGTGACGAGTCCGCTGCCTGCTTTCGGATGCATACCGCCTTTGCTGAACGCGGCTCCTGCAGGCTCCGTCAGCGACGTCGAGCTGTCCGGTGCACAAGCGGCAAGGACCAGACCCGCTCCAGCGGCCCCGGTCCAGGATAGAAACGAGCGTCGACTCGCTGAGACTTCGGGTGTGGGTTCAGTATCGGGACGGTCGTTCGGCACAATCGCCGTGGGGGGCATGCGAAACCTCCGGAGGGAACAGTGTGAAAACGGTGCTGCGGCGGGACATTCGGTGAGACGCTCTAATATCCCGCGTCTACACCGAATGTGCCGTAATTACGCGCACACTCGTTCGACTGGATTGGCGTGCTCATCCGTAGAGCGAAACTCGCTCAAGCCTTGCGGTTGAGTTCGCTGTGCGACGACGCTTACCCAATCGCCTCCCCAAAGCGTAGCACGTTTCCATCACGATCGCGGAAGTACGCCTCGCGATTCCCCCACGGTTGATCTTCCGGTCCAAAGCTGGGGTGAACCCCACTCTTCGCCGCTCGTGTGACCAGCGCGTTTAATCCTCGCGTCATGATGTATACGACGGACTTTGGCTGCGTCACGTCGTGTTCCGTCAAGAAGAGCTCCACCGTGTCCTGACGGATACACAGCAAACGCGGCGCCTCGGGCAATAGCTGGTGCTCCCATGCGACGGTGAACCCCAATGCCGAGTACATCGACAACGCCAGCGCAGTGTCAGCTACACGAAGCGTCGGAATCGCACGATGCAGAAGGATGTCATCCATGATGCGGGGTGTGCGTCCGATGCGCCTCCATCTCGATCTCGATCATGAACTCCGGCAATGCGAGCCCCTTGACCTCGAGCCAGTCCCCGACCGCCGTCGGTGCGCCCTCGGCGTCCATACTCACCGCACCCGATATCTTGATTCTGCTCCCGATTCTTACTGCGTGCGTATAGCCGTACGCCTGCTCGACTTCGGGTCGCAGTTGGAAGTACTCGGGTGTGTCTGCCATTCTCGGTTCGCTCCTTGCTGGTTGCGGTGGACCTGCAGTATCTCGCCGCTGGGGACACTATATGCGCCGATCTCGTCACGTCCGACCTCGAGGTACATGCAGTGAGACGGGTGTGCGCAGTTGACTGGCGATGTTTTACCGACTGAAGCCGCCGACGCGCGCCATGTAGGTCGGAGCAAGACCGGCAAGTGCCGAACGCACCTCCGCGCTCGGCGCGCCATAAATCACGAAGCCGCTCGGAGTCAGTAACTCCATGAATCGCGCGGCAAACTTCGCGCCGAAGTTTCCAAGATGCGCCAGCGTTGCCGCGGAGTCAGCGTAGCGCTCGAAAACATGAAGTTGCTTCCCGTCTTCGTCGGCGTGCCACTCGTAGTCAAGAGTGCCGGGTTCGTCTGCGCTGGTGGCGGCTACCATCTCCAGCATGAGAGCGCGAACAGCCGCGTCACAACCGGGCTTGATCTCGAGCTCCAGCATCCAGCTTACATGCTCCGACATCGATGACTCCGCTGAATAGGGGACGTCCGCGCACGGGAGGGCAAACATTAGTTGCGGTGCGGGTCGAGCGGAATAGCCACCGAGGTGGCGTCGGATGCATGGTGCGGCCGATGCTACGGCAAAGGCCGCGAGCAGAACGACGAGTCGTCAGTCGATGCCACACACTGCCGCGAGCCTGCCGATCAAGCCACGCGGACCGTCGTCCATAACTCACCGCTGCGAGAACCGCGACCCCAGCTGTTGGCGAGCACGGACACCACCAAGTCCTCTTCTTTCCAGACAGTCAATCCCGCCTGCACCCCGGCGTTCCGAGACGTTCGTCAATGGCGTTCCACGGTCGGTGTCATCCCACCCGCGCTCTGTCCACGCAGCCCTTCGCCCCACGAAACTTTGCTTGACGCTTTCGTCCGTTCGTGGCAGTCTGCGACATGGTGATGTCGCCCTGTATCAGACGCCGATGTATGCTGCTCTTCGCAGTGCCGCTTGCAGCGTTGCTCATCCCTGCCTGCGCGCTGCCGCGAGCAAGGGGAGACGCACCGTTGTTTCCCCCAACCTTTCTCGCCACGCTGCAGCAGGCTGCCTCAGCGCAGGCAAGCGGCGATGGCGAGACGACGCGACAGCTGCTCGGGCATGCACAGCAGCTTGCGCCCGATCACGGGCAAGTGCTCTACATGCTTGCGCGTGAGGAGGCGCGGGCGGGCCGCCCCTCCGAAGCCCTCTCCCTGTTGCACCGACTTGCCGAGCAGGGAACCACACACGACATCCGTGCGGACACCGGCTTCGCTGCGCTTCGCCACCATGACTCCATCGCGTTTGCAGGCAGCGCGACCCGACTGCTCGCCGCAGCCACTCCGCTCGTACGCAGCGACACGTTGCGCGTGCTCGACGACGCCGACTATATCCCCGAAGGAATCGCCTGGGATCCAAACGCGCAGGAATTCTTCGTGGGTTCACTGCATCGTGGCAGCGTGATCCGTGTGGGAGTCGATGGCACAGAGCAGGCTTTCCTGCCGCGCGTGCACGACGGCGCCGCATGGGTCGTGGGCGTCAAGGTGGACAGCGTGCGTCGGGTACTTTGGCTTGCAAGTCTTGTCACCGATGGGTCCGCGCCACGACATGCAAACGGCGGAGGTGGATACGCGTTCCTTTCCGGATATTCGTTGCCGGAAGGGCAACTGCTCACTCGTGTGGCTGCACCGGATTCGTCGCGTGCACACCTGCTCAACGACCTTGCCGTCACGCCGACGGGCGATGTGTACGTCACCGACACAGAAGCGCACGCAGTGTACCGACTGCGAAACGGCGCGAACGCGCTGGAAATCGTGTTCGCCGGCGACCGGCAGATGCACTACCCCAATGGCATCGCACTCGATGCCGAACGCGGTCTGCTCTACGTGGCTCATCTCGAAGGGATCAGCGTGACGTCTATCAACGAGCGGTTGCCGCGCTTGATTCGTTTGCCGCGCACGGCTGGCACTCCCGCCAACGGCATCGACGGACTGTATCACTGTGCCGGTGCACTCTACGCTGTGCAAAAACGCTATCAGTTTCAGCAGGTCACGCGCTTCACGCTCTCACCGGACGGTCGACGTATCACCGGCGACTCGGCGCTCGAGCGGCGTCATCCGATCCACGACTGGGCTACCACGGGCGCCTTCAGTCACGGCGATTTTTTCTACATTGCGAACGCACAACTGCGACGGCTTGCGCCCGACGGCAGCATCTCGCCCCCAACGCTCGCGGGCCGATCGACAATCCTTCGCCTCGCGGACGCATGTCCCGTCGGCACCTGATCCACTAGCTCGGCTTCCGCGGAGACATCACATGCGGCGCGTGCGCTACAACGTAGCTGCCAGCCTTGACGGCTTCATCGCCGGACCCAACGGCGAGTTCGACTGGATTCCGAATGATCCCGCGGTTGATTTTGCCGCACTGTTCGGCAAAGTCGATACCGTGCTGCTTGGCCGCCACAGCTATGAGTTGACCAAAGGCGGACCAGCTCCCTGGGGACCCGACGCGAGGGTCTACGTGTTCTCCCGAACGCTGAAGCCTGAGGACAACCCCGGCGTCACCATCGTTGCCGATGATGCATCGTCAGTTGTCGAAACCCTGCGTCACGAGACCGGTGACGGAGAGATCTGGTTGTTCGGCGGCGGTATGCTCTTTGGGAGCTTGCTCGACGCTGGGATGGTCGATTCGATCGAAATCACCATTGTTCCCGTGCTGCTTGGCGGGGGGATCCCGCTTCTGCCTCCCGGAGCTGACCGGACAACGCTCGCCTTGACGAGCACGCACACCTACCCGAGTGGAATGGTGACGCTGTCGTACGCGGTCGCGAGCACACACCCTTTGCCGGCGACGGAGTAGTATCAACTGATGAGTGCGCTCCGTCGCGATTTTTCCGTTGACAGACAGCAGGTGTCGCGCAATCGCTGGCTGCTGTGGCTGGCCATTGCCGCCGTATGGTGGACGCTGAACGGGCTGGCGACCGTGAGTACCTACCGCGGCATGTCGGAGGTCACCTGGGAGCACGCCATTCGCGTGAGCATGTCGAGCGCGTGGCTCTGGATTCCCCAGACAGTATTTGCGCTCTGGCTTGCCGAGCGATTGCCGTTGGACCAGGGAACCTGGCGTCGGCGAGTCCCGGTCTATCTGCTTGCCGTTGGCGCGGTCATCGTGCTGCGCGCCTGGATTGTGTTCACCACGAATCAGTGGGTCGGCTGGTACACCACGCTTCCGTCGTTCGGCACCGTGCTGACCACAAGCATGGCCAACAACATCTTGCTCTTCCCCCTCATGGCGGGGCTTGGGCATGCGCTCGTTTTTGCCCGCCGCTACCGGGAGCGGGACGAACAGCTTGCCCGCGTCGAGCTGCAGCATCTCAAGATGCAGTTGCACCCGCACTTCCTCTTCAATACGCTCAACACCGTCAATGCGTACGTGCGCTCCGATCCGGAAGTCGCGAGCGGCATGATTACGCGCCTGAGCGAGCTGCTGCGCCATGCGCTCGACAGTACGGGCACGCAGGAAGTAGCGCTCCAGGAAGAGCTGCGGGTGCTCGGCGCTTATATCGACATCGAGCAGTTGCGCTTCGAGGATCGCTTGCGGGTCGAATGGAAGATCGATCCAGCGACGCTTGCCGCACGTGTCCCGCATCTCATCCTGCAGCCGCTTGTTGAAAACGCCGTTCGGCATGGCATCGCATCGCGCTCGGCCGTGGGCACCATTTCAATCGCAGCGGCGCGGCGGAATGGCTCGCTGCACCTGCAGGTGAGTGACGATGGGGTAGGGCTGCATCATTCGCCGGCGGGGGGCGCCGGCGTTGGACTGTCGAACACACGGAATCGCCTGCAGCAACTCTACGGCACCGGTGGTTCACTCGAGATGGAAGCGAGCGAGACGGGCGGCGTGTGCGTGAACCTGACGATACCCTTCCGACTTGCTCCTCAGTAGATGCCCCATCAATCGGATCCCTCGCTACACGAGCGGCATACAGTGCTGATCGTTGATGACGAGCCACCCGCGCGGCGCGGCCTTCGCGCCATGCTCGCGGAGCACTCTGACATCGAAATTGTCGGTGAGGCTCGCAGCGGGGCGGAAGCCATCGACGCCATCACGTCCTTGCGGCCGGATATCGTGCTGCTCGACGTGCAGATGCCGGATGGCGATGGTTTCGACGTGATTCGCGCCATCGGCGTCGATCATATGCCAGTCGTGATCTTTGCGACGGCGTATGATGCCTACGCACTGCAAGCGTTCGAGTCACATGCGCTCGACTACCTGCTCAAGCCGTACGACAGCGCACGACTCCACAGCGCGCTGCACCGGGCGCGGATCCAGCTGCGCCGCCGCGGCGTCGATGATCGGCTGCTTGCGTTCATCGAGAAGCTGGACGAACGCGCGCGATACCTGACCCGACTGACCGTCAAGCAGGGCACACGCACGCAGTTCGTGTCCATTGCACAAGTCGATTACTTCGAGGCCGAAGCGAACTATGTGCGCGTGCACGTGGGAGAACGTTCGCACCTCGTGCGCGAGACGCTGACGTCGCTCGCGGAGCAACTTGATCCGTCCCGCTTCCTGCGCGTGCATCGATCGCTGATTGTGAATATCAGTCGCGTCGTCGAAGTGGAGTCGCTCTTTTCCGGCGAGTACGTGCTGTTTCTTTTCAACGGACGCAAGCTCACCACGGGTCGCACCTATCGTCCCGCTCTTCAGGCTGCGCTGCAGCTCAAGTCGTAGCGCGCATAGCGGCGGTGCAACGGGATTCCCGGCGTCGTAGTCATCGGCCAGACGCACGCACCTTGTCGTGCAGCATGCGTCAGTCACACTACAGAATCACACGGTTCATCACCGTTTGATACTCTACACCTCCTTTCGCGCGTAGGCTGTCTGCATCGCAGTTCACCTACACGCGGCGCCATGCCGGGAGGCGGAGATGAGGTTCACACAGTTCACGACGCGCAGGAATTTGACGACAGGTACGGCAGCATGCGCTATCGTGCTCGCTACCACCGCTTGCTTCTCGGACGATGGTGCCCAGAGCGTGGTCGCGCCGACAGAAGCAACATTCGCTGCGAGCGCTGGCATCGGCGCTCCCGCCGCCATCTTTGCTCCCGGCGTCATTTCGGATGCTGCCGAACAGTGGCGCATCACCTTCTCGGCCAACGGCAAGACGGCGTACTTCGCCTCGAGCCCGCAGTTCTTTCCGTTCACTCGGCGAGCCACCATCTACGTTTCGCATCTCGAGAGCGGCGCGTGGAGCACGCCGCAGGTTTCGTCGTTCTCGGGACAGTACAGCGATATCGATCCAGCGTTGTCGCCAGACGGGCAGCGTCTGTACTTCTCGTCCATCCGACCTGTGAACGGCATGCCGCGTGCGGACATTGACATCTGGATGGTGGAGCGCACGCCGACTGGTTGGGGCGAGCCCATTCACCTTGGCCCGGAAGTCAATACGCCCGCTGCGGACGAACTGTATCCATCCGTCGCCGCCAACGGCACACTGTACTTCGCGAGCGGTCCGTTCTTCCCGCAGCCCGGCAGACACTTCGACATCTATCGGGCGGTGCGACTCGGCAACGGTTTTGCGACGCGTGAGGCACTTGGGCCGGCGATCAATACCGTGCCATCTGCGGCTGACGTTTCACTGCAGGACGCGTGGGACTTCAATCCTGAAATTTCGGTGGACGGCAAGACGCTGATCTTCACGTCCCTGCGACCGGGTGGCTACGGTCTCGGCGATCTGTACGTCAGCAACAACATCGGCGGCGAGTGGACGCCGGCACGGAATCTCGGTCCCGCAGTGAACACAGCTTCCGACGAATATCACCCGACATTGTCGCGCAACCAGCAGACGCTGTATTTCGTGCGACGGATTCCGCTTCGGGGCGATTTCTACAGCATTGATACGAGGCAGCTTGATCTTCGATAGTCGCACGGCAACAACGACCTACGGCTCGAGGTGCGATTCCGGCTCTTTTGTCGCGCCTCGAGTCGTAGCCGACCGTCGTGACGGCACCAGTCGCAGATCGGCATAACCCGACATCGACAGCTGCATTGTAGAGGAGTCGTTGCGGAGGTGCGCCTGCTGTTGGGCCCAGTCATGCACGTGGCGGCGTGCGGCGTACAGGGCATGCGCCGCCGTGCGGCCTTCGAGCAGCGTGTCGTAGAACGCGCGCGCGACCCGTCCTGCCAGCACGTCGTTCGTCGATCCCATTGTCCCGATGAACGTCCCGACGCCGGCGCGCGCGGCGGCGCGCTCGAAGCCAATGCGCCGCCGCCGGAGTGCGCGGTAGTGATCATCGAACGACGAGCCCACGAGCAGTGGATGGTGAAAGGCCTGGCAGAACACCGGGACGAAGCCGGAGTACAGGGCGTTGAGGAACAACAGTGCCGGCGGACGTTTTATGAGTAGCGTCACCAGCTCCGACGCACCCACGTTCCCGTCGTGCAGCATGAGGTACGAACCGCTTTCGTCGTAGTGGGAGATGCCGGCGAAGTGCACCACGTCGAACCGGCCAGTGCGCAACTCGTGCAGCACCCGTGCATACGACGCATCTGCCCCCATCAAGACCGTCACCTCGGCGCCCGCTGCTTCCCTGCGGATGGCAGCATCGAGCATACGGACTTCCTCGCGTGCATCTGGAAGGACGACGCGGTCCTTGCTCTCCGCCAGCGTATCGCCGATGAGAAGTGTGCGGAGCGGAGCGCGTACCAGCGGGCGCCCGCGCGAGGCGTCGGGAAGTCCGATCGTCGTGCGACAGACGGGCCATCCCATGCATAGCATCTGATCGCCCACGGGCATCCACTCCCAGGGAAGGGCAGCCAGCCCCGGATCGATATCGAGCATCACGATCGTCTCGGGCGGCTGGGCCGCGAGATATATCAGAAAGTCCGGTACGACCGCCTTCAATGTTTCCCCCACCCGGTACACGCTCTGCAGCGCACTCGCGGCGAAAGGATTGTCGACCGACGACGGGATCTGTTGCATGAGCGCCGCCCAGCCAGGCGTCGCTCTTGTGGTGGTGTGTATCGCTTCCAACGGGAGCGCCGTCCCCTCGAGGTCGCGTGTCGTCGTCGAGTACCAGGTGCTGTCGACCATCACATCACGGGCGCGTAAACGGAGCACCACTGCCGGCACGGCGTCTCGCGGCCGGAGAACCTTGCGGTTGCCGGGAGACGACGCGGCGTCATCGCGCGCCGCCTGTTCGAGATACTGCAGCAGCCCGGCGACCTCCCCGTACGCCCCCTTGGCGAACGAAATCACCTCGATCCCTGCTGTTCGCCGAAGAATCGCCCGCTCAGATTCGCCCACGTTCTCCATCAGCGCGTACCGCGGCGGCGCTTCGCTTCCAAACGTCGTGAGCTGAGAGTCCATCAGCAGCCGAAAGTTGGGATCGCTGAGCGAGTAGCCAACAAACAACACCGCGTGCGTGAGCAACAATGACGACATGACCGCCTGGAAGGCGGGGTTGGCATGGGTAATTCGGCGGTAGTCCTCGCTGGTGAACACCATCGAGTTGTCGTCGTGGATCGTTCCGTGCGCTTTGAGGATGAAAAAAGCACCGTCCAGCAGAAGCGTTCCGTGCTGCGAAAGCTCCATGCCGGTCGGCGCCTTGGGAATGCCGAAGTCGCTCCACCTGGCGAACGCGTCTTCCAGCAGCGTGTCGAAGTTCGTCGTCACGATGCACGCGTATGGCGTCCCGACGATCGCCCGGTGCGTCGCCTCCGGGGGGGCGACCTGTCGTGCAAGCAGCGAACGCAGCAGTCGTCCGAAGTAAATGCGTCCGAGCAGCGTGCGGCACTGATCGGCAACGTCGATGAACTGACCGCGCGACATCAGGGCGTCGAGTTCGTCGCCTCGTGCGGCATCGCCCAGAATCTCGCTTGTTCCGTCCACTACCTGCTTCATGAGGTCGCCCCAGCCGGGGTAGCCGGCTGGACGTGAGAGCCCGGCTCCGACAAAGAGCACGCAGCGTCCCTCACGCAGGTAGCTCACCAGTGCCGGAAGCTCGCTCGCATTCCGAAAGCTCTGTGCCGCTTGTCCCATCAGGTGAGCCAAGTATGACGTTGGGAGTGGACATGCAAGAATGGAATGCGCTCGCGATAAACTTGCCGCCCGCTTGCCTAATCGGCCACGTGTGATGTTCGTATTCCTCACATGGTGAGTGGAGCACATGTTTGCCTGTCCTCTCTCCCGCCTCCCATGTCGCCAAGCTCACTTCCGCTGCTGCAGGGCACTGTCGATGTCCTGATCCTCAAGTCGCTCGCCTGCGCTCCCATGCACGGGTACGCCATATCGCTCTGGATTCGCGAGCGCACCGACGACGACCTGCAGGTCGAGGACGCGGCGCTGTATCAGGCGCTGCATCGGGTGGAGCGCAAGGGTTGGGTGGAGTCCGAGTGGGGACTCTCCGAAAACAACCGGCGCATCAAGGTCTACTCTCTCGCAGACGCAGGACGTCAGCAGCTGCGCCGCGAAGTGATCGAACTGCGGCGCTACTTCGACGCACTCTTTCGAGTGCTGGACACAGCGTGAGCGCCGAGCGTCCGCACGTCGACGATGAAGTGGATGAGGAGCTCGTCTTTCATCTCCAAATGGTCGCGCGGGAACTCGTGGCGCAGGGATGGCAACCGGCGGAAGCGTCGGCCGAGGCGCGGCGCCGGTTCGGCGATCTCGCGTACACCGCAAACTACTGCAGGGCGCAGGATGCCCGGCGCGATCAGGAGCGACGTTGCATGACCTTCCTCACCGAGCTGTCGCAGGATGTGCGCTATGCAATTCGCTCGCTGCGTCGCACACCGGGCTTCACAGCGATCGTGCTGTTCACGCTGGCGCTGGGGATTGGCGCGAGTACTGCGATCTTCAGTGTCGTGCGCGCAGTGCTGCTCGAACCGCTGCCGTTCGCCGAATCCGATCGTGTGGTGCGGTTATGGGCGCAGAAGCCGGTGAACGATGTGCAGGAAGGCGCTGTGTCGGAGCCCGATTTCCTTGACTGGCGCGCAAGCAGTCGTCTGGCACAAAGCATGGGTGGCTTCTGGTATGCTGATGGCGGATCGGGTGTGGACTTCACCGGCGACGGCACGCCGGCCCGGTTGTCGGCCGCGCTGGTGACTGATGGTTTTTTCGAGACGCTGCGCGCGCCGGTGCTGCTTGGACGCACGTTCAACGCCGACGACCAGCTGGAGGGCCGCAACCGCGTGGTCGTGATCGGCCATGCGTTGTGGCGTGGGCGCTTTGCAGGCGACAGCAGCGTGATTGGACGAACGGCCCGTTTGAATGGTGAATCGTTCACGATTGTGGGAGTGATGCCTCCCGCGTTCACCTATCCATCGGACGCTGCGCTGGACGTATGGATTCCGCTGTCGTACTTCGGTCCCGGGTCGATTGGACGCCAGCGCGGGTCACGCTTTCTGCAAGTTGTCGCTCGTCTGGCACCAGGTGCCACCGTTGCACAGTTGGACGGCGAGTTGCGCGGCGTGGCAGCGCAGCTCGCTGAACAGCACACGGCCAACGAGGGCTGGACATCGGTGAAAGTCCTGCCGATTCGCGAGAGCATCGTTGGCGACGTGCAGCGACCGCTCGCGCTGTTGCTCGGCGCAGTGCTGCTGGTGTTGCTGATCACGTGCGCGAATGTCGCAGGTATGCTGCTTGCGCGAACGAGCATGCGCGAACGTGAGCTGGCGGTGCGTGCCGCGCTTGGAGCAGGGAGGACGCGAATACTGCGTGGCTTGCTCACTGAAAACCTGGTGCTCGCGGCGGCTGGCGGCGCACTCGGAATCCTCGTCGGATCTTTTTCCGTGCGCGCGCTGCTGTTGCGCGGTGACATCGTGCTGCCACGCAACGCAGATGTGGGAATGGACGGAAGTGTGCTGGCATTCGCTGTTGTGCTATCACTCGCTGCCGGACTGCTGTTTAGTATCGTTCCTGCGTGGCGCGCGACTGAGACGTCGCTCGGCAGGGCATTGCGCGCCGGCGGGCGCGGCACGATTCGCGCATCCGGACGGCGACTGCGGAACGCACTCGTGGTCTGCCAGATAGCGCTCGCCGTCGTGCTCATAGCTGCAGCCGGACTCACGACAAAGAGTTTCGTCCGACTTCTCGATGTGGACCTTGGTTTCGACACGGATAAGGCCGAGGTGGTCGGCCTCAGCACTCCGTCCGACACCGATGATGACGAGGCGCGACTTGTGTACTACGAGCGCATCATCGATGCGGTGAGTGCCGTGCCCGGTGTAACGGCCGTGGGCGTGGCGCGTGACCTGCCCATGCAGGGGACCGGCGAGATGGTGCGTCCCTCGTCGCACGCCACGTTGTCGGGAGAACAGCGCGAGCTGCACGCACATCATGTCAGCGCGGAGTATTTCACGGCCACGGGCATTCCGATGCGCAGCGGCCGCAGCTTGACGTTGCGCGACCGTGCCGGCTCGAGCCTGGTAGTGGTCGTGAACGAATCGCTGGCGCGTCGTTTCTTTCCGGGAGAAGACGCTGTAGGGCAGCAGCTTCTGTTCGGTGAGACTCCAGTGGAGGTTGTCGGCGTGGTGGGAGATGTTCGGCAGCGCGGTCCTGCCGAGCTGGCGGAACCACTGCTCTACCTGCACGTACATCAGAGCTTCCGCTCGCGCATGAGCATCGTGATTCGCACAGCTGGCGATCCCACGTCGCTCATGCCGGCGATGCGCAACGCAATCTGGACGGAGAATCCGAACCAGACGCTTACGTTCGTGAGCACGCTGGACGACATACTCGGGCGGTCTGTCGCACGTCCCCGGCTGCTGGCTTCGCTGTTCGCACTCTTTGGCCTGCTCGGTCTCGCGCTCGGCTCCACCGGCATCTATGGCGTGCTGGCTTATTCAGTGTCGCAACGGCGTCAGGAGATTGGCGTTCGCATGGCGCTCGGCGCTGCGCCACAACGCGTGTTGGAACGCATCCTGTCGCAGGGCATGCGGCTCGCTGCGGCCGGAATCCTTATCGGAGGCGGGCGCTGGCCATAGATCCGGCGGTCGCACTGCGCAGTGAATGACGCGCGGCCCGGCGCGCTGAAGAGGCGATGCCATTGCGCAGTCGATGAGATGAGCCATTCCCGCGGTTCTTACCGCCTCCTCCAGTGACGACGATTGCATCGCGTCGAGTGCACGGCGACGCCGTCCGGCGCGTCGACTCACAATGCTCACTGGAGTTCGTCATGCATCAGTCCACTGCTTCACGACCGGCTGTCCGGCACTCCCGACACCTGCTGAGCGGCGCTGCGCTGTTCCTTGCCGCGTGTTCAGGCGATCCGACGGTGGCCAGCGGTCCCGATGCCGTCGCGCGACTCAGCGCCGCGGCAAATGCGAATGCAAATGCGAATGCAAATGCGAAGGGTTCCGACAAGGCCAGCGTGAACCGCGATCTCGCGTCGCTCCGTACGGCCACGGCGCGCTATCACAACTTCGAAGTGGCGCACGACGAAGCCGAGTACAACTTCCTGTTCATGAATATGTGCATGGTCGACGAGTCCCCGGAGAAAGCCGGTGGCATGGGACTGCACTATGTGAACCTCGGCCTTCTCGATACCAAGCTCGAAATCACGAAGCCGGAAGCGCTGCTTTACGAACCCGGCCCTGGGGGCAAGCTGGTTCTGGTCGCCGTCGAATACGCTATCCCGGCTGACCTCTGGACGAGTGCGGAGCCACCCGTGCTTTTCGGTCAGGAACTCAAGGTCAACAGCTTCAACTTGTACGCATTGCACGTATGGGCGTGGAAGAACAATCCGAGCGGTGTGTTCGCTTCGTGGAATCCGCGTGTGTCGTGCGAGTACTGGAACGCGTCCCACTCGGGCGGGCATCCCTGAGCGCCCTGAGCGAACCTTGCAGCGTCGAGCGCCGATTTCGCGCGGCGCTCGACGCTGCCGTCGTTCGCACGTCCGCAGAATAGTGTCTGCGACACAAAGGGCCTTGTTTGCGGATCCCGTTGGGACAACTGCCTTATGAACCGCTCCAGCGATTGCCCGCTAGGTGCGTCCGTAGCTGTCACGTTCGAGGTTGATCATGCCGCCTCCACGCGTACGAGTGAGAAAGCGTCAGCTCAGGCAGACGATTCCAGGTCCCGTCTGAGCATGCGGTCGTCGTCGAGAGGTCGGCCGAGTGCGCATGCGTACAATGGTGTCTCTTTTTCGGCATCCATGCGCAGCAGCCCGGCCAGTTCCTGATCGAAAAATCCGCCGATGTTGCACGACCCCAACCCCGCCTCCTGGCTGGCGAGATTCACGTTCTGCATCACGTGACCCGCTTCGAGCAGCATATAGCGGTATCCGCGATCACCGTACTTCATCAACGACCGTTCCCAGACCGCCGAGATCACGAGCAGCGCCGGCGCGCCGGTCAGCGATGCCTGGCCCATGAACAGATAGGCGAGCAACGCGTCCGGAAGATCGGCGGTGAGCACCTCTTCAACCGCGTGTTGTTCAGGCAGGTAGTGATAGATGCCCGGTGCCAGCCCATCGACCCGACGGGCGATCACGGTCAGTTCAAGTGGGTAGAGTGCCCCCCCCGATGGCGCGGTGCGCGTCGCAAACTCGACACGGTCCCACTGGTCATGCCCGGTGATCCCGTAGCCCGCGTAGAGCACGGTGGCCAGCGCGTCGATTTCCACCGCTTCGTCTGCGAAACGCCGACACGAGCCACGGCGGGCGAGCATGGACATCAGCGCCGTCGGCGCTGGAGGGGAGAGCCTGGTCAGGGGCGCCAGGGGGTCTTCGCGCGGCGGTCGCGGCCACGCATCCGCAGAAGGTGGCTCCGCGTTGTGAGCGAACCGCCCGGTGTTGGTGTGGAACGTCCACGCCAGCGGGAAGGAGCGACAGGGGCCGGTCATGCGAGCGGATGTGGGTAGGGATTGAGCGCCTCGGGCGTAAAGCGCGCGTGTGAAAATCGTGCCTTGAGCGTCGCCAGGCGGCGCATGGCCGGGCGCCGTTCCGCCTCGCCGAAGTAGATCGGCTGATAGCCAGTGATGACGGCGCGGGCCGCGTAGAGCCCCAGCGGCGCCATGTCGGGCGGTGTCA